>DASTEU010000112.1:0-5882 GCA_035709325.1 Candidatus Limnocylindrales bacterium
GTCCCGATCACGACGGTCCGGCGCTGGGGCAGGACGATGTCGCCGTCCGAGGGCTTGTCGAGGCGGTTGATGACCCGGTCGACGTAGCGCCCGGCGACCGCCACCATCACGCCTGCGGTCGGGGCGACGGGGACGTCGGCGCCGGCCATCGCCGCGACCCGGTCGGCCCACGGCCCGGTCGCGTTGATCACGATGTCGGCCTCGAGCGTCCGCCGCTCACCGGTGCGGCGGTCGCGGACGACTGCACCCTCGACCGACGAACCGCGAACGAGGAGATCCTCGACCTCGGCGTAGGGCCGGATCGTGGCGCCCTTGGCCTGCGCGGTGGCGAGGAATGCGAGGCAGAAGTGGAGCGGATCGAAGACGCCGTCGGGGACTTCGACGGCGGCCAGGACGTTGCCACCGAGCGCGGGCTCCAGCAGCCGCGCCTCGACCGAGGTCAACTCGCGGGTGGGGATCCCGGATCTGGCGCATGCCTCCAGGAACGGCTCGCGGTAGGCGAGGCCGGCTTCGTCGACCGCGATGAAGAGGCCGCCGTTGAGCTCGAGCAGCTCGGGCATGATCCGGGCCAGGACGTCCCGCTCGACGATGCACTCCACCGCCGACTCCCGGTCCTTGACCGCGTAGCGCGCGCCGGAATGGAGCAGCCCGTGGTTGCGCCCGGTCGTGCCCGAGGCGATCTCACCACGCTCGAGGACGGTGACGGCCACGCCGCGCAGCGTCAGGTCGTGGGCGACGGCAGCGCCGGTCGATCCGCTTCCGACGACGAGGGCCGAGGGAATCATGCGGCGCGCCCCTCCGCCTCACGGGTCCCTGCGATTCGCACGTGTGTACCTCGTCGGGCGGCCCGGCAGCACGGCCGTCTGACCCGAGAATGTCCGGCCGGCCCGTTCCGCCATAGAGTCGAACCGACTGTCCGATCGAGCCCTCCGTCCCTCGCATGCTGCCGAATGGACTGCGCCGACCCTGCGCGCGCGTCTGCCCATCGCTCGCGCAAACGGACTCCGGGGCCGCTAGACTGGCCCGGAGTAGTCCTAGTGGTTCAGTAGGACATCGGAGGGAAGAGTGGACCAGTCCGCCCAGCCGCCCGCTGCGCCGAGCGTGGCGCCCGCTGTGCCAAGCTCGGCGCCCGATTCGCCGAGCGTGGCGCCCGGCTTCCGGATCAACGAGGATTGGGCGGCCACGGCCGTCGGCCTCATCCTGATCCTGCTCGTGCTCGCCGGCGTCATCGTCAAGGGGATGGTCCCGTGAGCCAGGCGGAGGCGGTCGGGACCGCACCCCAGGCGCTGGGCGGGGAAGGCGCCGCCCGCTGGGGCTGGGCCGCAGCATCGCTCGTCCTGCTCCTGGCGCTCGGGGCGCTCGTTCGCTATCTCGACGCCAACGTCCCGGTCTGGTTGGCCGGCGTCAACTGGATCAAGTCGGTCGAGTTCCCCATCTACGCGATCGCCGTCGGCCTCGCGGCCGGTGCGGTGCTCGGCGCGCTCGGCGTGCGGGAGCGGCTCGGTGCGCCATTCCGTACGGAGTTCCTCATCAAGACCGGCCTCGTGCTGCTCGGCGCTTCGATCAACCTCGCGGTGATCGCCCGGGCCGCCGGGCCGGCGATCCTCCAGTCGATCGTGCTCATCACGTCCGTCTTTCTCGTCGCCTGGTGGGTGGGCGGCCGGCTGGGGCTCGATCCGAAGCTGCGGGCGGTGCTGGCCGCGGCCGTCTCGATCTGCGGCGTGAGCGCGGCGATCGCGGCGGCCGGTGCGGTCGCGGCCCGCAAGGAGCAGCTGGCCTACGTCGCCAGCCTCGTGATCCTCTTCGCGCTGCCGTCCATCTTCATCGTGCCCTGGCTTGCCACGACCCTCGGGCTCGATGCCGTCGTCGCCGGGGCGTGGATCGGCGGCAACATCGACACCACGGCCGCGGTCACCGCCGCCGGCGCCATCGTCGGTGACGAGGCGCTCCAGATCGCGGCGATCGTGAAGCAGACCCAGAACGCCCTCATGGGCGTCGTCGCGGTGCTCCTCACTGCGTACTTCGTGTTCCGGGTCGAGCGGGTCCCCGGCGCGAGCGTCGGCCTCGGCGCGATCTGGCAGCGGTTCCCCAAGTTCGTCCTCGGGTTCATCGCGGCCTCGGCGATCGCGACGCTCTACGTCGGCGGCGCGGCCGACTCGAAGGTTGCATCGGACGTCGTCGCGGTTGCCGGCAGCTCGCTTCGAACGTGGTTCTTCATTCTGGCCTTCGTATGCATCGGCGTGGAGTTCCGGCCGTCCGCGCTGCGCGAGGCGGGCGCACGCCCGGTCGCGGTGTTCGCCGCCGCAACGGTCGTCAACCTGGCGCTCGCGCTGGTCCTGGCGTCCCTCCTCTTCTCGGGTTTCCAGCTGGCCTGAGCCGCTACGATCGGTTCACCGGACGATCGCCGGATCAGGCGGCGACCGGCGGAGCGGAGGTCGTCGTGGAGCGGATCGCATTCCTGGGGCTCGGCACGATGGGCGCGGCCATGGCCGCGAATCTGGCCCGGGCCGGCCACGCCGTCACGGCCTGGAACCGGACGCCGGGCCGGGCCCCGGAGCTCGATCCGCTCGGCGTGGAACGCGCGGCGAGCCCGGCCGCGGCGGCCGCCGCCGGCGACGCGGTCGTCGTCTGTGTCTCCGACACCCCGGACGTCGAGGCGGTGTTGTTCGGACCGGACGGCGTCGCCGAGGGAGCTGCTCCCGGAACCATCGTGATCGACTGTTCGACGATCTCGCCCGGCGCGACCCGGCGCTTCGCGCAGCGCCTCGCGGGGCGCAAGGTCCACCTCGTCGATGCGCCGGTCTCGGGCGGCAGCGAGGGTGCCCGCAACGCGACCCTCTCGATCTTCGTCGGCGGGGAGGCCGCCGACGTCGAGCGGGCGCGGCCGATTCTCTCGGCGCTGGGGACCACGATCACGCATGTCGGCCCGGTCGGCTCGGGACAGGCCGTCAAGGCCGTGAACCAGGTGATCCTGGCCGGGACCTACCTGGGCGTCGCAGAGGGCCTCGTCCTCGCGATGAAGGCCGGGCTCGACGCCGAGCAGGTCGTCGGGGCCCTCGGCGGCGGCGCCGCACAGAGCTGGGTCCTCGCGAACCGCGGCGGCCGGATGCTGGCGAACGACTACCCGCTGGGTTTCAAGCTGGCGCTCCATCGCAAGGATCTCGCGATCGCCCTCGAGCTGGCCGCGGAGACCGGCACGGCGCTGCCGGTCAGCGAGCTCTGCGCCGGCATCGAGGACGGGTTGATCGATGACGGCCATGCCGACGAGGACATGTCGGCGGTCGCCCGGGCGCTCCGGGCCCGGTCGGGCCTGCCGGGCTGATCAGCGCGGTTTTCGCGGGTGTGCCGCGGGAGGCGTCAGCGGCCGGCCGCGACCGGCGCTGCGACGTCCGACAGGCCGACGAGCAGGAGCGGGTCGCCGAGTTTGCCTTCGTAGCGCGGCCGGAAGCGGTCGGTGTCGTACATCTCGGCGACGTCGACCTTGCGCGGCCCGAGGGTCGGGTCGGGCAGCGACGTGTGGGCGTACTTGCCGTCGCGGATCGCCACCATTCGTCCGGTGACGCCGTCGCGGACGAGATCCATCGCGACGTTCGCGAACGTCATCGCAACCATCGAGTCGAGCGAATCCGGCTCGCCGCTGCGGAGGTCGTACGTCAGCTCGGACGCGACGGTCTCGATGCCGGTCCGAGCCTTGATCTCGGCCGCCAGGGCCTCCCCCACGTTGGCCTTGTGGCGGTGGCCGAACATGTCGGCTTCACCGACATCCTGCATCCGCGCTCCGCGCCAGATCGCCCCCTCGGCGGTGATCGCGAGCGCGTAGCGGCTGGGATTGTTCTGGTGGTCCTCGGCGAGGAGGGTTGCCAGCCGGTCGAGGTCGTACGGTGCCTCCGGGATCACGCAGCGGACCGAGGTGACGTAGGCCGCATAGAGCGCCGAGAAGCCGGCGTCGCGCCCGAAGATCCGGAAGATCCCGATCCGCTCGTGCGACCCGAGCGTCGTCCGCTGGCGGTTGATCGCCTCGCGCGCCCGGGTGATCGCGGTCGAGAAGCCGATGCAGTACTCGGTCCCCTGGACGTCGTTGTCCATCGTCTTGGGAATGGCCACGAGGGGAATTCCCTCGGCGACGAGGACCTGCGAGAAGCTCAGCGTGTCGTCGCCACCGATCGTGACGAGCACGTCGAGGCCGAGGCGCTCGATGTTGTCGAGGACGATCGGCGTCAGGTCGTAGAGGTCCTCGCCGGTCGCGAGCTGGTCCGCCCGAGCCTCGCCGAGCCAGGCGGGGAGGGCAGCCCGGCGCATCTTGCGGGGGTTCGTCCGGGAGGTGTGAAGCCAGGTCCCGCCGGTCCGATCGATCGTGCGGGTGTTGACCCGATCGAGGGGCCGAACGTAGTCGGAATCGCGCGGCGAATCCGGTGGCAGGTGGGTCAGGCCCTCCCAGCCGCGACGGATGCCCAGGACCTCGTAGCCCAGGGCCGTGGAGCGGTAGACGACGCTCTTGATGACCGAATTGAGACCGGGCACGTCCCCGCCGCCGGTCAGGACGCCGATCCGTCTCGTTGCCACGTCCGGCATCCTAGCGCGGTCGGTCGATTCGGGTCGGTTGCGGTTCGGTGGCGATCGAACGCCCCGGTGAACGGGCAATCGCCCGGCGGCCTGTATCATCGCCGCCATGAACTACGAGCTGTTCATGGGCGAGGCGCTCGCGGAGGCGCGCAACGCGCTGGCGATGGGAGAGCGTCCGAGCGCCGCCGTCGCCGTGGTCGACGAGGCGATGGTCGCCCGGGCACACGATCGCGTGCGCGAGTCGAACGACCCGACCGCCCATGCAGTCGTCGTCGCGCTCCGCGAGGCCGCCCGCAAGCTGGGCAAGGACCGCCTCGCGAGCGCCACGATTTTCACGACGCTGGAGCCGTGCGCGATGTGCGTCGGCGCGCTCCTCGAGAGCGACGTCGAGACGCTCGTGTTCGCCGTCCCGAACGAACGAGACGGAGCCGCCGGGACCGTGCTCCAGCTGGCTCAGCATCCCAGCCTCGATCGCCGCCTCAAGATCGTCAGCGGCATCCGCCGGGACGAGGCCGACGAGCTCTTCGCCGCCGCCGCGGCGCCGCCCGGCCGCTGACGGCCCTCGTCGGCCGCGGGCCGCTCGCCGGCCTGCCCCCGGCTCGCCGCCGGCCGTTCTCCCGCCCGGCCGCTCTCGCGACCTTTGGTATCCTCTCGGGCGGAGAGGTGTCCGAGTGGTTGATGGTGCCGCTCTCGAAAAGCGGTGTGCGAAAGCACCGCGGGTTCGAATCCCGCCCTCTCCGCCAGACTCATCCCGCCCGATGGCCGACCGGCGTCGCCGGTCGGTCTCATCATTGCCGGGGACCTGACCTCGGAGAGGTCGCCTAGTGGACTATGGCGCCGCACTGGAAATGCGGTTCGGGGCAACCCGTCGCGGGTTCGAATCCCGCCCTCTCCGCCACCTCGCCCGCAGAGCTCCGGGACCCCCGAACGGGCCCGGCGTCATGCGCCGTCGCCGGAAGGCCGTCGGTGCAGGCACAAGGGCCAGCTCACCGGGGCGGGTACGTTTCGCGCCTCCGGAGCGACGGGCACCGTACGGCCGCCGGCCGCCGACGACGAGCGTCGACCGGCCGACCGCCCCGATGCCGGCCGAGCCATTCCCCTGCTAGACTCTGGTCGCCGTGCTAGGCGGGGAACTAGCGGTGCCCTGTACCTGCAATCCGCTCCAGCAGGGCTGAATTCCCACCCGAGGTCTCCGTTCTCGAGAGCCGCCGCTTCGAGTGACGTCGAGGACCGGGTCCCGCGCAGCGGCGACTCGCGAACCGTGTCAGGTCCGGAAGGAAGCAGCACTAAGCGAACCTCGTCGGGTGCCGCGGAACGGC
>DASTEU010000113.1:0-2506 GCA_035709325.1 Candidatus Limnocylindrales bacterium
GACGCGGCCGAGATCACGGAGATCCGCGAGCGTCTCGAGTGCGAGGCAGCCGAGGAGGCGGCCGCGGAGGCGACGATCGAGCCGGCCGTGCTCGAAGCGCGCGCCGCCAACCGACCCATGCCGCCGCTGCCCCGGCCGCCGCGCGACGCGCCGGAGGCCCGGATCAGCGGGCCGATCCGGCGCCATCGCGAACGAGTGGCCATCCTCGCGCTCTGGCGCCACCTCTCGCTTTCGGTGCCGGTGGCGGTGATCGCCGTCGTCCTCTCGTTCCCGGATCGGCTCGAGACGCTCGGAGGGATGGTCGCGGATCGACTGCCGCGGATCCCGCTCGTCGCCGAGGCGATCGACTGGCTCCGCGAGCTCGACGCGATCGTCATCGACCTGCCCATGCTGTCGGAGTTCGACATCTACCCCGCCGCCAGCCAGCTCGGCCTGGCGACCCTCCAGGCGATCGTCCTCATCGCCGTGCTGCAGCTCGTGGCCGCGCCGGTCGGCGCGTTTCACGCCTGGCCGGAGCGCAGCACGCTCCGCCGCGCGGTCTTCGCCGTGGAGGCCGTGCTCGCGGTGGCACTGCTCTCGTCGCTCCTGCCGCTGCTCGCGGCCCCCGACCACGGCCGATTCCTCGGCGCGGGTGTCGAGGCCTGGCTGCCGGGCATCGTCGCGACGGCGCTGGTCCTGGCCTTCGGGCTGGGCGGCCCGCCCTTCGTCCGGCTGCTCGGCTCGGGGACGACGAGCCGCTTGCTGGGCGTCGGGGCGACCGTCCTGTTCCTCGTCGCGATCGCTTCGACGGCGGTCACGATCTTCAAGCGCGACGGCCTCGAAATGGCCGAGCTCGGCTACGTCGCGATCTGGTTGGCGTTCCTGGTGCTCTACCGGATCGGCCACCAGCGCTGGCGCCAGTGGGACCGGGTCGAGCGCAAGGCCGCGTATCTCGATCCAGGGGACGTCCCGGCACCGAGCCGGACGCCGGCACTCGTCAGTGCGTTCGGCTTCCTGACGGCCACCGTGGCGCTCGTCGCCTACGTCTTCGCGTGGGCGTCGGAAGTCGTCACGGCCCTGGCGATCAGTGCGTTCACGCTCATCGTCGTCGCCATCCTGATCGGCGCCCGGGCCTGGTCCCGCCACGGCGACCCGACCGCGGAGCCGCCGCCGGTGGAGTCGGCCCGGACCGCGGCCTGACACGGTCGCGCGGGGCCCCGGCTCCTGGGGTCAGACCGCGACCGGCTCGCGATACTCGCCGAAGACGTCGCGCAGGACGCCGCACTGCTCGCCCAGGGTCGCGTAGACCTCGGCGCAGCGGATGAAATGGGGCATGAGGTTGTCCTCGGACGAACCCGGGCGCGAGGCGGCATCGCGCAGGCCCGCCAGGGCCGCCTCGACCCGCGCAGCGTCCCGCTCGCGACGCGTTCGGTCGAGCCGGGCGAGCTGGCGTTCGAGGGAGCCGGGCGGCACTTCGAGCGTCGGGATCTCCGTCGTCTCGGATCGGTCGACGTAGGCGTTCACGCCGACGATCCGGCGCTCTCCGGTGTCGAACTCGCGCTGGAAGCGATAGGCGGCGTCGGCGACCTCGTTCTGCGGATACCCCTGGGTGATCGCCGCGACCATGCCGCCGCGCCGATCAACCTCGTCGAGATAGCGCCAGACCTCTCGCTCGGTCTCGTTTGTCAGAGCTTCGACGAACCAGCTGCCGCCGAGCGGGTCGATCGTGTTCGCGACGCCCGTCTCCTCGGCGATGATCTGCTGCTGGCGGAGGGCCAGGAGGGCGGCTCCGGCGGTCGGCACCGCGAGCGCTTCGTCGTAGGCATCGGTGTGCAGGCTCTGGGTTCCGCCGAGGACCGCGGCGAGCGCCTGGACGGCGACGCGGGTCAGGTTGTTGAGCGGCTGCTGCGGCGTCAGCGACACCCCGGCCGTCTGGGTGTGGAAGCGCATCCACGTCGACCGCTCGTTCTCGGCCTGATAGCGCTGGGTCATCAGCTTGTACCAGATGCGGCGAGCGGCCCGGAACTTGGCGATCTCCTCGAAGAAGTCGTTGTGGCTGTTGAAGAAGAAGCTGAGGCGCGGCGCGAAGTCGTCGACCCGCAGGCCGCGGGCGATCGCCGCCTCGACGTAGGCCATCCCGTCGGCGATCGTGAAGGCAAGCTCCTGGATCGCGGTCGAGCCGGCCTCGCGGATGTGGTACCCGCTGATCGAGACCGTGTTCCAGCGGGGCAACTCGCGCGTCCCGAACTCGATCGTGTCGGTCACGAGGCGCATCGACGGCTCCGGCGGGAAGAGGAACTCCTTCTGGGCGACGAACTCCTTGAGGATGTCGTTCTGGAGCGTGCCCTCGAGCCGATCTCGGGGGACGCCGGACTTCTCGGCGGCGACGATGTACATCGCCCAGATCGGCGCGGCCGGGCTGTTGATCGTCATCGACGTGCTGACCCGGTCGAGCGGCAGGCCGGCAAGGAGGACCTCCATGTCGGCGAGGCTGCTCACGCCCACGCCGCACGTCCCGAACTCGCCT
>DASTEU010000114.1:0-6731 GCA_035709325.1 Candidatus Limnocylindrales bacterium
GGCGACCGCCGACGAGCGCTCCCACCCCGCAGCAATTCACGCCGCAAACCGCGCTGCCTGGGACGAAGCAGCCGAGCGATACGAGCGCTGGCTGCCGGAGGCGATCGAGTTGATCCGCTCCGGCGGTACCAACCTGCTCCCGCCGGAGCTCGAGGCCATCGGCGACCTGCAGGGCCGCTGCCGTCGGGCGATCCACCTCCAGTGCGCCGCCGGCCGGGACACGCTGTCGCTCTGGAACCTCGGTGCGGACGAGGTCGTCGGCGTCGACTTCAGTCCGCGGATGCTCGAGCTCGCGCGCCGCCTGTCGGACGCGGTCGGGGCGCCGGCCCGATGGATCGAGGCCGACGTCCTCGAGACGCCCCACGCGCTCGACGGCACAGCGGACCTGCTCTATACCGGCCGCGGCTCGCTCGTCTGGCTCCAGGATCTCGACGCGTGGGCGGCGGTGCTCCACCGGCTCCTGGCGCCGGACGGCCGCCTCGTCCTGTACGAAGGCCACCCGGTCGAATGGCTCTTCGACGTCGGCGAGGACGGCCGCTGGTTCGCGACCGACTACGACTACTTCGCGGGCCCCGAGGCATCGAAGGGCTGGGCGCCCGAGTACATCGACCACCTCTCGATCCCGGAGCCCGAGCAGGCCTGGAAGTTCGCCAGGTCCTGGACGCTCGGCGAGGTCGTCACGGCCGTCGCGTCGGCCGGGCTGCGGATCGAGCGACTCGTCGAGCACCCGACCGACTGGTGGGGCGGCCACGGCGACGTCCGACCGGAGGAGCGCGACCGGATCCCACTGTCGTTCACGATCGTCGCTCGCCGCGGCTGACGCGCCGGTGGCCGGTCAGACCGACTCGAGCCACGCCTCGGCCTCGGCCGAGCTTCGGAGCCGGACCCGGCGGAGGTGCCGGTACGACGGTGCGCCGAACAGCTCGGTCAGGTCTCGCCGTCGCCGGCCGTGCGTCGTCACGACCCACCACGCGAGCGACTCTCGCCCGATCAGCCGGCCCCAGTGCTCGCGGTTCGTGCCCCACAGCGATTCGCGTCGCCAGGCTCGCCGGACCGCGCGGTGGAGGACCCGCCAGAGGCATGTCCGTAGCGGCAGGTCGAGCCAGACGATCGTGTCCGCGTGATGCGCGGCGATCGAGCCGTAGTTGCCGTCGCAGACCCAGCCGTCGAGGTCCCTGAGGAGTTCGCCTACGCGGTTCTCGAATTCGTCCCGATCGGGCTGCTGCCAGTTCGGTTGCCAGAAGTGGGCGTCGAGCTCGACGTGGCGCACGCTGAGTCGGTCCGCGAGCCGGATCGAGAACGTCGTCTTGCCGGAGCCGCTCGTCCCGACCACGGCGACGCGCCTCGGCCGGCCCGAGGCCTTCGGCCGGCCCGAGGCCGTCGGCCGCTCCGCGGTCATCCCGCCAGGCGTTCGAGGGCGGCGGCCAGACCGTCCGCGTCCGCCGCGACCTCGGTCGGGCGCTCGATGGCCGGCAGCGCGTCGAGCTGGGCGGCCGTCGTCACCCCGGTGAGCATCAGGACGCTGCGTGCGCCGACGGCCCGCGCGGCGGCGAGATCGGTCACGAGCCCGTCGCCGACCATGATCGCGTCGCGCGCCTCCCGGCCGACCGCCCGGGCGGCCTCCTCGAGGAGGTACGGAGCGGGTTTGCCGATCGACACCGGGGTGATGCCCGTCGTCGTCTCGAGCGCGGCGACGATGCTCCCGGCGCCCGGGCGGAGGCCCCGCTCGGTCGGGTAGATCGGGTCGCGGTTCGTCGCGATGAAGCGGGCGCCGGCCCGGATGCAGTCGGCCGCGACGACGAGGCGAAGGTAGGTCAGCTGGGGGTCGAGACCGACGACGACCGCGTCCGGCCCGTTCGCGGCGGCCCACGATTCGATCCCCTCCTGGGCGGTCCGCGTCGCCGCGTGGGCCGCCGTCGTCACGTCGAGCGCGGCATCGCGCAGCTCCCGCTCGAGCCCGCCGGCCCCGAGGGCCAGCACTCGCCGAACGCCCGGCTCGTGATCGCGCAAGTAGAGCGCGGTCGCCCGGGCCGACGACACGATCCGGTCGGGGTCGGCCGGCGCGCCCATGCCGCTGAGGCGGGTCACGTATTCGGCGCGGTACCACATCGAGTTGTTCGTGACGTAGACGACGTCGTCGCCGCGGGCGGCGCGGTCGGCGAGGACCGCGGCGACCCCGGGCACCGGCGCCGCGCCGCGATAGACGACGCCGTCGAGATCGACGAGGAGCAGGAGCGGGGACGACATCGCCGAATCGTAGGGCGTGGCGCCCGACGGCGAGCGGGGTCGGGGCGAACGGCTACGCTTGGCCGGTGCCTCGCAACCGGATTCCGATCCTGGGCTGCATCGCCGACGACCTGACGGGCGCGACCGACCTGGCCGGCGGCCTCGTCCGCGAGGGCCTGCGCGTGACGGTCCACGTCGGGGTTCCCGGCGACGATCTCGGGACGCCGGCGGCGGACGCGGTCGTCGTCGCCCTCAAGAGCCGCTCGATCCGGGCCGCCGACGCCGTCGTGCAGGCACGCCGCTCGCTCGCCTGGCTCCGCTCGATCGGAATCGAGCGGCACTACTTCAAGTACGCCTCGACGTTCGATTCGACGCCGACCGGCAACATCGGCCCGGTGACCGAGGCACTGCAGGCGGATCTCGAGGCGTCACTGACGGTCGCCTGCCCCGCGTTTCCGGCGAACGGGCGGACCGTGTACCAGGGCCATCTTTTCGTCGGCGAGCTCCTCCTCTCCGAGAGCCCGATGCGCCACCACCCGCTCAACCCGATGACCGATTCGAGCGTCGTCCGCCTCCTCGCGGCCCAGGCGACCGGGTCCGTCGGGCTCGTCCCGTATGCGATCGTCGAGGCCGGCCCGGGCGCGATCCGCGACGCACTCGAGGCGCTCGCGAAGGCCGGAACCCGGCATGCCGTCGCCGACGCGCTCGACGAGGGCCACCTGGCCTCGATCGCCGAAGCGGTCGTCGACGCGCCGCTCGTGACCGGCGGCTCGGCGCTCGCGGCCGCGATCGGGGCCGTCCTGCGGGAGCGCGACGATGTCCGGCGGGCCGAGCCGCCGACCGCTCCCGGCCGGGCCGATGGCCGGTCCGCCGTCATCGCCGGCAGCTGCTCCGCGGCGACGCTGGGCCAGGTCGCCGCGATGGCCGCCCGCCGGCCGGCCTTGACCATCGACGCGGAGGCCGCGGCCCGCGGCGAGGACGTGGCCGCCGCGGCCCTCGATTGGGCGGCCCGGCGCCTGCCGGATGGTCCCGTCCTGATCTCGACGAGCGCTCCGCCCCACGCCGTCGAATCCTTCCGGGCGACACACGGCCCCGACGGCGGCGCGGCGATCGAACGCCAGCTCGCGACGATCGCGTGTGGGCTCGTCGAGCTCGGGGTCCGGCGACTCGTCGTGGCCGGTGGCGAGACATCCGGTGCCGTCGTCGAGGCGCTCGGGGTCCGACAGCTCGACGTCGGTCGCGAGATCGAGCCCGGCGTGCCGTGGGTGGTCGCCCGGGAGCCGGTCGAGATCGGCCTCGTCCTCAAGTCGGGCAACTTCGGGTCGGTCGACTTCTTCGCCCGGGCGCTCGGGGAGACGCCGTGACAGGCAGACGTCCGGGCGAGGCGGCCGTGCGCGACGAGATCGTCGCCCTCGGCGCCCGTCTGGCAGCCCTCGGCCTGGCGCCGGGCCGGTCCGGCAATCTGAGCGTCCGGCTCGACGACGCCGTCCTCCTGACGCCGACCGGCACCCGCCTGGGAGGGCTCGTCGCCGACGAGCTGTCGCTGCTGAGCGTCGCCGGCGAACACCTCGACGGCCCCCCCGCCACGAAGGAGGCGCCGCTCCACCTCGGCATCTACCGCGCCCGCCCGACGGCGACCGCCGTCGTCCACCTCCACTCGCCGCACGCCGTCGCGGTCGCCTGCCTCGCCGGCCTCGATCCGGCGAACGCGATCCCGCCGCTGACCGCGTACCAGCTGATGCAGATCGGGCGCCTGCCGCGCGTTCCGTTCTTTCCGCCCGGTTCGGTGGAGCTCGCCGACGCCGTGGAGGCGGCGGCCGTGGCGCACCACGCGATGCTCCTCGCGAACCACGGCCTGCTCGCCACCGACCGGGGCCTCGACGGCGCGGCGGCCGTGGCCGAGGAGATCGAGGCGACCGCCCGCCTCTTCCTCCTGCTGCGCGGTGCCGAGATCAGCCCGGTCCCCGCGGAGTGGGTCGGGGCGCTGGAGCGCCGGAGTCGCGACGCCGAGGCAGGGCCCCGATGACCCGGCCCGTCTCTCGGCGGAACCCGCTCGACGGCGTCAGCCAGCTCCTCGTCGACGGAACGAACCTCCTCCACGCGCTCACCCGCGGCCCCGAACGCCTGCCCCCCGCGGCGCTCATCGGCCGGCTGCGCGGCGCCGTTCCGCCCGAAACGAAGATCGTCCTCGTCTTCGACGGCCCGCCCGAGCGCGGCGTGCGCGGCGAGCGGATCGCGGGCGGCGTCACCGTCCATTACGGCGGCCGTCACTCGGCCGACACGATCCTCGTGACGCTCGTCGAGGACGCCACGATGGGAGCCCGGAGCCCTGCCCAGGCGGCCGACGCGATCCTCGTCGTCACCGACGATCGGGACCTCCGCCAGGCGCTCCGCCGGCGCGGTGCCCGGACCGCCGGGGCCCAGTGGCTGATCGGCCGGATCGAGCGACCCCGTCTCGCGTCGCCCTCGGTCGGCAACCCGCGGCCGCCCCGCCCGCCACGCATCCCCCAGCCGCAACCCGGCGAGGAGACCGAGGAATCGCTCGAACCGCGCTGGAGCCCCGGTCGCGGTGCCACGACGAAACGCGGCAATCCCCGTCGCCAGCCGAAGACCGGCCGGGGCCATGAACCCAGGGCGCGCGGCCACGATCCAGGGTCGCGCGGCTAGAATGCCGGCGTGACCCTCATCGACCAGATCGAGAAGCTCTGGAACGACGTCCTCGGCTTCCTCTCGACGATCATCATCCCGGACTGGTCGGCCGTCATCGGGCTGCTGCCGCTGCTCATCGTGCTCGGGCTTGTCGGGCCGCTGGCGACGATCGCGATCCTCGCCTGGCTCGGCTACGGGGTCACCCGACCGCGGACCGTCGTGAAATACGACGAGGGCACCCGGATCGCGCCGCTCGATCACCTCGGCCGGCCGATCATCCCCGCCGGCGAGCCGTACTGCCCGAACGACGGCCTGATCTATGCGTCGGGGACGACCCGTTGCGACCGCGACGGGGCGGAGCTCTCGATCCGCTGCCCGAAGTGCGGGGTCGTCCAGAGCGCGGGCGTGGGAACCTGCGCCAACTGCGGACTCGTCCTGAAGATCGAGCCGCGGGCCATGATCGTCGCCGCGGATCGGCCGCCACCCGGCGGTGCCGCGGTCGCCTGACCGGCGATTCGCACGAACGATCGCCAGATCCGAGGACTGAGCCATGGCCGAGATCTCGCAGCTCCTCTTCCCGATCGCGGGCATCCTCGTCGCGCTCGGCTTCGCCGCCCATGTCGGCCACGCGGTCATGCTCGCGAACGGCCGGCGGGCGCTCTCGGCCCTCGTCCCGAACCCGAACCGCCAGCCCGTCTGGGCCGGCGTCGTCACCGGCTCGTTCGCCTCAGCCCGGGCTTCGGCCCAGACCGGCGGGCCGAATCTGGCGGCGTCATCGACCGGGCTCGATCGGCCGGCGATCTGGCTGACCGTCGGCGGCGCCGCCCTGCTCTCGGTCTCGCTGCTCCTGCGGGCGATCGTCGTGGCCCGTGGGCCGTGGGGCAACATGTACGAGTTCACGGTCGCGTTCGGGGCCTCGATCCTCATCGGCTACCTGGTCCTCCAGCGGCGGTACCCGATCCGCTCGATCGGCTTCATCCCGGTCGGCGTCGCGCTCGCCCTGCTGCTCTACGCGTCGAGCCTGCCGGCCGAGATCACGGCCCTCGTGCCGGCGCTGCAGAACGCGCCGCTGCTGACGATCCACGTCGGGATGGCGGTGATCAGCTACGGCACGTTCGCGACGTCGTTCGGGGCCGGCATCGCCTACCTGATCCAGGGCCGGGACGACCGCTTCCGCTGGCTGCCCTCGCACAAGGTGCTCGACGAGGTCGCCTACCGGTCGGTGATCTTCGGCTTCCCGATCTTCGCGACGATGATCATCCTCGGCTCGTGGTGGGCCTCGATCGCCTGGTCGCGCTACTGGGGCTGGGACCCGAAGGAGACCGCGGCTCTGGTGACGTGGTTGACGTACGCCGTCTACCTCCACGCCCGCAACCAGCGGGCCTGGGCCGGCCGGCCGGCCGCGCTCCTGCTCGTCGTCGCGTTCGGGATGGTCCTCGTGACGTACTCGGGCTCGCTCTGGTTCAGCGGCCTCCACGCCTACAGCGGACTCTGAGCCGCGGTGCGCCGCCGATCACTCGCCGCGTTACCGAGTGATCTCGGCGCAAGCCACGTAGACGGAGGCCTCGGCGGCCGACTTGTGGATGTTCACCGCGTGGGGCGATGCCAGCAGCTCGTCGAGCCCGACCTCGACCACCGTGTTCGAGGCGCCGGTCGCCACGTCGTTGAGCGGGTACTTCGGCGTCGGGTCGAGTTCGTCGCAGGTCCCCTCGTGGATGTGGGCCGGCATCGGGTCGGCGAAGCCGACGGCCACGACGCCGATCGTCACGGCGGTCTCGCCGCCCTCGAGCTCGGTGAGGATCGCGCCGCCCGTGATGCCGCTGTCGTTCTGGGCCTCGAACTGGAGGATCGCCTGG
>DASTEU010000115.1:0-4541 GCA_035709325.1 Candidatus Limnocylindrales bacterium
GGCCGGAAGAGCGTCGGAAAGACACCCTGCCAGGCGCGGATGAGCGGGTCGTCGGGGTCGTTGACGTAGTAGGTCATCGTCCCGTCGTAGGCGTCGACGACGATCTTGACGCTGTTGCGCAGGTAGTTGAACGGGTCGCCCCCCAGCCCGGTCGGGCCGAGGTCCAGCGGGTTGAACAGCTGGCCGTGCGGGAACCGGTCGGACATCGTGTAGGCGTCCTGGATGTAGACGAGGCGGCCCTCGCCGTCGATGACGACGTAAGGGTCCTTGTCGAATCGCAGGAACGGCGCGATCCGCGGCAGCCGGTCGGCCAGCGAGCGATGGAAGAGCAGCTGGCTCTGGTTCGTGATCTGGTCGCTGATCAGCAGGTCCAGGTCGCGGAAGCGGAGGGCGAAGAGCAGCCGCGACAGGGTCGTGTCGAGGCGGATGCCCGTGTCGCCGGTCCATTTCGTCTCGACGACCTCGTCGTCGCCGCCGACCGTCTGGCCCCGCGGGTAGTCGAACTCGGCCTGGCGGGCGCCGACGACGACGTACGAGCTGGGCCGTTCGCCGAAGTAGACCCGCGGCTCGGTCACCTCGGGGGCGCCGGCCGTCGAGACCGGCGGCAGGTCACGGATCAGGAGTCGCGGCCGGCCCTGGGTCGCGATCTCGTTGACCGGGACCATCGCGACGCCGATGCCGTGGGTGTAGATGACGCGCTGGTTGACCCAGCCGACCGCGCTCGGGTTCTTCTCGAGCGCCAGCTCGCGGACCGACAGCATGACCTGACGGATCTCGTCGCCGACCTGGTAGCGGTCGGTGTCGACGTCGGTGAAGTCGTAGTACTGGCGGACGGTCTGGAGCTGGTCGAGCGTGTCGCCGAGCGGGCGGTAGTCCCACAGCCGGGCGTTGAGGAACGTGGAGTCGTGCTCGGCGATCAACTCCTCGGTCAAGGGCTCCTCGCCGCGATAGTCGCGGACCTCCCAGGCGTCGAGGTCGAACGCCAGGCGGGTCATCTCGATGTTGTAGCCGATGAACGGGCGCTCCTGGGCGAACTCGTTCGGGATCACCGTGAAGCGCTGGATCACCTCGGGATAGATCCGGCCGATGCCGATCGAGGCGATGAACCAGACGGCGACCGTCAGCCCGAGCGGCCACATCACCCGTGAGAAGGCGCCACCGACGAGGAAGGCGGCCGCGATCGCCGACAGGCCGGTCAGCACGTTGTAGGCCAGGAACTGGGCGTGGAAGTCGGTGTAGCTCACGCCGGTCGCGATCCCCCGGTCGCTGTAGACGAGCTCGAACTTGTCGAGCTGGTAGCCGACCGCGATCGCCATGAGGAAGAGTCCGGCAAGGACCCCGAGGTGAACCCTTACCGGCGTGCTGAGCACCGAGCTGCCGGCCAGCGCCGCGACCAGGTAGCGGGCGCCGGCCACCACGATCGCACCCAGGATGAGCGCGATGAACGCGGACTGGACGAACCGCAGGAACGCGAGATCGAAGAGGAAGAATGAGATGTCCTCGCCGAAGACCGGGTCGACCTTCGTGCCCAACCCGGCCGGGTCGAATGGCACCCGGTTGATCCAGAGCAGGATCGTCTCCCAGCTCGAGACGATCGAGCCGGCGATCGTCAGGGCGGCGAACGCCGCGACGATCATGATCACGAGCCGCCCGATCGGGGTGGGGTCGGGCAGGTCGTATGGCGTCACGTCGACGGTGCCGGAGCGCCCGCCGGGGCGCCGTCCGAGCTCGAACGGCCCGGCGCCGGGCCGGCCCTCGGCCTGGGCGGCCGCCTCGTTCAGCCGGTCGACCCAGCCGCGCAGCGTGCCGCCGAGGCGCGTCCCGTCGGCCGGCGGGGCGAGCCGGCCGGCCAGCCAGAGATTCGCATAGAGGACGAGCAGGGCCACCGCCAGGCCGCCGAGGAAGAGGAGGCCCTGGATCCGGAAGCGCGTCCAGAAGACCTCGTCGTACCCGACGCTCGTGAACCAGATCGCATCGGTCCACAGCTCGAGTGCGGTGACGAACAGGATGAGCAGCGCGAACACCGCCACGATCGCCACACCGACGAAGATCTGGCGTCGTGCACCCGACGCCCCATCGTTCGGGCCGCCGACCGGCCGGCGCCCGGGCCGCCGCGGCGGGCGGCCGGGGGGCCGGCCCGACTCGCCCCGCCGGCGCTGCTCGATCGGGACCGGCTCGGCGTCGTCATCCGGGGCGTCGTGCTGCGGATCGCGGGTGGCCCGATCGTCGTCGCCGCGGGAGGGGCCGTCTTCGTCGTCGGCGGGTTCCGGGCGGGGCGGCACGCGACCCTCGGCCTCGGCCTGACGCCGGCGCAGCTCGTCCAGGAACTCGTCGAACATGTTCGGCACGGTGGATCGGAAGTCTAGCCTACGGGCGACCCAATCCTTCGACGGCCCGCCGGAAGCCGGCGAGGACCGCCTCGGCGAGCTCGTTCGGGCGCATCGCGGCAGCCCGGGCCGGCTCCCACTTGAAACCGGCTCGCACGGCGGCCGGAACCCGCCACGGGCGGGTGGGATCGTCGGCCGGGACGACGGTCGCGAGGCGGATCGACAGCCGGCCCGCTTCCTCGAGGATCAGCCCCGACAGCGCACCCGCGAGCGACGGCCCGAGGCGGGCGAGCGGAGGCGCCGCCGGCGGGCCCGCCGCGGCCGCGAGGTCGCGCATCGAGACGACGCCGTCGTCGTCCGCGACCCACAGGACGGCCAGCCACCAGCCGTCGTCGGTCGTGGTCGGGCGGCTCATGCCGGCCCGCAGACGGCGATTGCCGATCCGGACGTCGTGCTCGCGGAGGAACGAGGGGCCGGGCGGCGGAAGGCGGTCGGGCATCGCCGCAGGATAGCGGTGCGGGCTCGTTCAACGGCGGGGCCCCGCGGCCGGGCGCGATCAGCTCGCGGGCTCGGCTCCCCTGGGGGTCTCCTCGTCGACAGGAGCCACCGCTTCGGCCTCGGCGGACCCTTCGATCGTCACGGGTTCGATCGCGGAGAGGTCGACCGGCTCCCCGGATTCGAGCGCGGCTTCGGCGGCGATCGCTCCGGCCTCGGCCTGGAGATTCGCGACCTGGGCGGCGAGCTCGAGGCGGAGCATCTCGCGCCGAACGTCGAGCGGCGGCGGCGCGAGCGAGCCGGGCGGGGCCGGCTTCTCCTCTTCCTGGTACTCGCCGCTGATCCACGACATGAGGCGGCTTCGGGACCTGGGGCGGTCGACTTTGCCCCGGATGATCGCCTCCGCATCGATCGCGGTGACGCCTGGGACCTGCTTCTCGCTCTCCTCGATCAAGGTCGCACCGCAGGACGGGCCGGTCGCCTCGGATTCCGAGGGAAGCGGAGCGGAGCACCAGGTGCAGCGGGGGACGGGCACGGCGTCACTCACGGCGATCTCGTCGACCATGGCGTCACTCTACCGCGTCGGCCGAGGGGCGGAATACCCCGATGGTCCGGGGTCGCGCATTCCCGAGGGCGCCCGCCACAGCGGCGACGTTCCACCCCCATCGAACAGGTCGGTCCCACAGGGGGCCTCCCGGACGGTCGGGTCGCGGCTGAACCGCACATGGATCGCCGTTTGATGCGCGATCGTGTTCGACTCCGCATCAGCACACCCACGTCTCGCCCGCCGGGAACCCCACGCGCCCGATTCTGTTCGGCCAGGGTGCAAACTCGTGGAGTTGCGGCGAGCGTGGACCCGGCGCCCGCGCCATCCAGGAGCGGTCTCACTCCGGCGATCCGTGCTCTGAGCCGCGTGGCGGCCCTCACTCCCACTCGATCGTGGCCGGCGGCTTCGAGCTGATGTCGTAGACGACCCGGTTGACGCCCGGGACCTCGTTGACGATCCGGCTCGAGATCTTGCCGAGCACGTCGTACGGCAGCTTCGCCCAGTCGGCCGTCATCCCGTCCTCGGACGTCACCGCCCGGATCGCGACGACGTTCGCGTAGGTCCGGCCGTCGCCCATCACCCCCACCGATCGGACCGGCGTGAGGATCGCGAACGACTGCCACAACGATCGGTAGAGGCCCGCGCCCTTGATCTCGTCGATGACGATCCAGTCGGCTTCGCGGAGCGTCTCGAGCCGTTCGGCGGTGACCTCGCCGATGATCCGGATCGCAAGCCCCGGGCCGGGAAACGGCTGGCGCATCACGATCGCCTCCGGCAGCCCCAACTCGAGCCCGACCGCCCGAACCTCATCCTTGAACAGGTAGCGAAGCGGCTCGATCAGCTGGAACCGCAGGTCGGCCGGCAGGCCGCCGACGTTGTGGTGGGTCTTGATCTTCGCCGCGGCCTTCGTTTCGGCAGTCGCGCTCTCGATGACGTCCGGGTAGAGCGTGCCCTGGGTCAGGAACTCGATCCTGCCGAGCTTCGCCGCCTCCTCCTCGAAGACGCGGATGAACTCGTCGCCGATGATCCGGCGCTTCTCCTCGGGATCCTCGACGCCGGCGAGTCGGGCCAGGAACCGCTCCCGGGCGTCGACCATGACGAGCCGCATGCCGAGGTGCTCGGCGAACGTCCGGCGGAGCAGCTCCGACTCCTTCTTGCGCATCAGCCCGTGG
>DASTEU010000116.1:0-3077 GCA_035709325.1 Candidatus Limnocylindrales bacterium
CCCGGTCGGCGGCACGGCGGTGTCCGAGCCGGCCGTCGGCCGCGATACTTCGCCGATGGACATGCGGATCCTGGTCGTCGGCGCGGGCGGTGTCGGTGGCTCGGTCGTCCCGATCGCCGCCCGACGTTCGTTCTTCGAGCGAATCGTCGTCGCCGACTACGAGGAGGGTCGCGCCCGGCGGGTCGTGGACCGGGCGGCCGACGAGCGGTTCCGGGCGGCACGGCTGGACGCCTCCGACGCCGACCAGGTCGCCGAGCTCTGCCGTGCGGAGGGAATCACCCACGTCCTCAACGCGGTCGACCCGCGCTTCGTCATGCCGATCTTCGACGGCGCCTTCGCGGCTGGCGCGGACTACCTCGACATGGCGATGTCGCTGTCGCGGCCCCACCCGAACCGGCCCCACGAACTGACCGGCGTGAAGCTCGGCGACGAGCAGTTCGCCCGAGCGGCGGAGTGGGAGGCGGCGGGCCGGCTGGCGCTCGTCGGGATCGGCGTCGAGCCGGGGATGTCGGACGTGTTCGCCCGCCACGCTGCCGACCGGCTGTTCGCGTCGATCGACGAGATCGGCGTGCGCGACGGCGCCGACCTCGTCGTCGAGGGCTACGAGTTCGCCCCGTCGTTCTCGATCTGGACGACGATCGAGGAGTGTTTGAACCCGCCGGTCGTCTGGGAGGACGGCCGTGGCTGGTTCACGACCGAGCCGTTCAGCGAGCCCGAGGTCTTCGACTTTCCCGAGGGGATCGGGCCGGTCGAGTGCGTCAACGTCGAGCACGAGGAGGTGGTGCTCATCCCGCGCTGGATCAAGGCCGGCCGGGTGACGTTCAAATACGGCCTCGGCGAGGAGTTCATCGACGTCCTCAAGACCCTCCGCAAGCTGGGTCTCGATCGGACCGAGAACGTCCGGGTCGGCGCCGCCGAGGTCTCGCCGCGGGACGTCGTGGCGGCCGTCCTGCCGGACCCGGCCGGGCTCGGCGACCGGATGCGGGGCAGGACATGCGCCGGGACGTGGGTTCGCGGGACCGGCCCGAACGGGCAACCCAGGGAGGTCTACCTCTACCACGTCGTCGACAACGAGTGGTCGATGCGCGAGTACGGCTCGCAGGCGGTCGTCTGGCAGACCGCGATCAACCCGGTGATCGCGCTCGAACTGCTGGCTGAGGGCGCCTGGTCCGGCGCCGGAGTTCTGGGCCCCGAGGCCTTCGACGCGGCGCCGTTCCTCGACCGGCTCGTCGCCTACGGCTCGCCGTGGGGGATCCGCGAGGGCTGACGACGCCAAACGCTCTCCCCGCTAGCGCTATTCACCGAGACGGGCCGCCGGACGGCCTCCGTACGCCAACCTGATGCGCATCCGAACGTGATCCCGCATCAGCGGGTCGCGATCCGGATCCATTGTTCAGATAACGCTCCTCCGGAGAGAGTACGAGCGCAAGGGGAACTCAGCCCTCCGCAACGTAGCGCCGCTCGCCGGTCCGCGGATCGACATGGACGCGCATGAGGTGCCGGGTCGTCGGGTCGACGAAGAGCTCGTCGGTCGGGCGAAAGCGGGGCTCGATCGGGCCCGGCTCGCCGCCGCCCGGGCCGTGCGGCTCGAACGTCGTGTCGGCTGCCTCCGACCGGTAGCGTTGCCGCTCGATGACGAGGGCGACGACGACCGCCGCCCCGATCGCGGTGATCCACAACCCGGCGAGCCCGGCCCCGACCGCGGTCGCGGCCAGGCCGGCCAGCGCCATCAGCAGCCCGAGGACCGAGAGGACGATCCGCGTCGTCGTACCGAGCATGGTCGTGACGCTACTCGACGGTCGGCTGGACGGCACCGCCATCGGGCTCGACCACGACCGCCGTCCCGTACGCGACGATCTCGGACATCGTGCCGGCCAGTTCGGAGCTGTCGAAGCGCATCGAGATGATCGCGTTCGCGCCCATGAGCGTCGCGTTCTTCACGAGCCGGTCGAGCGCCTGGCGCCGGGTGTCCTCGAGCAGCGACGTGTACTCCTTGATCTCGCCGCCGCCGAGCGAGCGCAGCCCGGCGATCAGGTTGCCGGAGAAGCCGCGGCTGCGGACGACCAGCCCGAAGGCCTGGCCCTTCGTCTCGGTGACCCGGTGGCCGGCGATGAACGGAGTGGTCGCGACGATCATCCCTCGGACTCCTCGTGGTGATGTGGATCGGCGGCGCGCCGGGCCTCGCAGATCGAGCACGGACAGCGGTCCCGCAACAGCGCGAACGTGTAGTAACCGGTGTGATGGCCGTCACCCCACGACGGCGCCACCGCGTAGTTGCCGACGAGCGCGATGTCGACCATCCGGGTCTGCTCGGTCGTCAGTGTCGGACCGGTGTCGAGCCAACCGGGCATGCCGGCCTCGCCCCGGCAGTAGGCGCAGGGGCAGAGCCAGCGAAGCGCCGTGAAGTCGTAGACGGTCGAATGGCCGTCCTGCCAGTCGATCTCGAGCGTCCGGGCCGTCCGGTCGGCGTGGATCCTGGTCGGGACGGTGGGGGAGGGGGCGACGGTCACGCGCGCCATTGTAGGGTGCGCGGGCCGCCGCCCCTCCGCTCAGCTCGGGTCCACCTCGAGGACGTACACGGCGTCGTTCGAGGGGCACACGAAGTAGCCGTGCAGGCGCGGCCACTCGGCCTCGGGGACGGCCAGCGTGTCCCCGTCGGAGAGGACGACCTCGCCGCCGGCGTCGCGGACGACCGGATCGTCCGCCGTGCCGCCGACGAACCCCGCCGACCAGTACGTCTTGAGGACGGCACCCGTGTCGGCGATCGCCGTGACCGGCTCGTCGGCGTCCGGGTCGATTCGGAAGACGACCTCGTCGTACGGGGGACGCATCGCGTCGCAGCCGAGGCCGGCCGGCGACTCGTTCAGGGCGAAGCCGGATGCGTCGGGCGTCGGTGAGGCCGACGGGATGGGCGACGGCGAGCCCGACGGCACGGGCGACGGCGATGCCGCGCCGCCACAGGCGGCGAGCGCAACCGACGCGAGGAGGAGGGACACGAGCATGATGGCCGCTCGTCTGTTCATGGTGAAGCTCCAGATGGGCATGGGTTGTCAACGAGGGGTGGGACGCGTCGACCC
>DASTEU010000117.1:0-7363 GCA_035709325.1 Candidatus Limnocylindrales bacterium
CGGGCCGACAGCGTCTTCACGATCCACACGCCGGTCCCCGCCGGCAACGAGCGGTTCGACGCCGACCTCGTGCGCCGCGTCGCGGCCCCGCTGCTCGACGGCGACGGCCGACCCGGGACGGGCGGCGTGCCGACGGCGAAGGTGCTGGAGCTCGGCGTCGGGGTCGAGGGCGATCGGACGCAGTTCGACATGACGGCCTTCTCGCTCCGCCTGACGCGCGATGCCAATGCCGTCAGTCAGCTCCACGCACAGACGGCCGACGCGAGCTGGCAGGGCGTCGCCCCGAACGGGGTCATCGGCGTGACGAACGGCGTCCACATGCCGAGCTGGGTCGGCCACGCGATGGGCGAGCTGCTGGCCGCCCGGGTCGGAGCGGACCTCGACAACCTCGACGCCGAGAACGGACGGGACGGCTTCTGGCGGCGCCTCGACCAGATCCCGAACGAGGACCTGTGGGAGACGCACCAGCTCCAGAAGCTCGAGCTGGCGATCTTCGCCCGGCGGCGGCTGCGCAACCAGTTCGCGCGCCACGGCGAGTCACCGGCCGTGCTCGACGCGCTGGAGGAGGCCCTCGACCCGCGCATCATGACGATCGGCTTCGCCCGCCGGTTCGCGACGTACAAGCGGGCCGGCCTGCTCTTTACCGACGTCGAACGGCTGGCCCGCCTCCTGTGGAACGCGGACCGGCCGGTGCAGCTCGTCTTCGCCGGCAAGGCCCACCCCGCCGACAGGCCCGGCCAACAGGTCATCCAGGAGATCTTCGGGCGGTCCCGCTCCGAACCGCTCCGCGGTCGGGTCTTCATCCTCGAGGACTACGACATCCGGATCGGCCGGTACCTCGTCGGCGGCGTCGACGTGTGGCTGAACAATCCACGGCGGCCGCTCGAGGCGTCGGGGACGAGCGGGATGAAGGCCGCGGCCAACGGCGTCGTCAACGTCAGCGTCCTCGACGGCTGGTGGGACGAGGGCTGGACGGGCGACAACGGCTGGGCGATCGGCGGGCGCGAGACGAACCCCGACGAGGGCGCCCAGGACTGGGCCGACAGCCAGGACCTCTACCGGCTCCTCGAGGAGGAGATCGTGCCGCGCTACTACGAGCGCGACGAGAACGGGCTGCCGGTCGCCTGGATCGAGCTGATGCGCCGCTCGATGGCCTCGACGTTGTGGCGCTTCTCGACGACCCGGATGCTCCATGACTACGTCGAGCGGATGTACCTCAAGGGGGTTGCTCCGGTGGGCGCCGCGAAGGCGAGGACGCCGGCCGAGCGCTGACCGTTCGCCGGACGGGGTCCGAGCCGCTACTGGCAGGGGCCTGCCTGCCTAGGGGTAGCCACACAGCCCCTCAGCCCTCGACGAACACAGCCCCGGCGAGCGGCGGGACGACGATCGCCTCGCCACCGTCGCGCACCGCGGCCGCCGGCATCCCCGGCAGATCCAGCATTCTCAGCCCCTCGAGCCGCGCGTCGATCTCGGCCGGCTCGTCGCCGGCGTTGACCGCAACGACGGCTCGGCGGTTCCCGGCGCTGCGCTCGAGCAGGATCCAGCGTTCCCCGGCGGCCGCGACCTCCACCTCACCGCGCCGCAGCGCGACGTGGTCCCGCCGCGCCCGGATCGTCGCCCGCACGAACGCGCGCATGCCGGCGGCGTCGCCGGACAGGGGCTCCCCGGGCGGCGGGTACGAGCGGCGGCAGTCGGGATCCGCAGCGCCTTCCATCGCAAGCTCGTCGCCGTAGTAGATCGCCGGCGCTCCCGGCAGGACCAGCTGGAGCAGCGTCGCGAGTCGCAACCGCGCGACCGACCCGCCCACGACGGTTCGGGCCCGCGGCGTGTCGTGGCTGCCGATGAGGTTGTACTGGACGGCGGCGACCGCCGGCTCGTATTCGGCCGACAGCCGGGCCAGCCGATCGCCGAACCCCGGCCCGTCGAGGGCCCGGATCGCCCGGGCGTAGTTCGCCTGTCCGGCGATCACGGTCGCGTCGAGGTCCGGGCCGCCGACGAACGAGAGGATCGACGTGCCCAACGGGTAGTTCATGAGCGCGTCGAAGCGGTCGCCGGCGAGCCACTCCGGTGCCTCCTCCCAGATCTCGCCGAGCAGGTACGCCTCCGGATTGACGGCCCGGACCCGGGCCCGGAACTCGGGCCAGAACGCCGGGTCCTCGACGTCCTGGGGCACGTCGAGCCGCCAGCCGTCGATCCCGAACCGGAGCCAATGCTCGGCGACCGAGAGGAGGTACTCGCGGACCGGTGGATGCTCGACCCGCAGCTTCGGCAGCGAGGGGACGTCCCACCACGACCGATAGCCCCGCTCGGAGGCCGGACCGCCGCGGGGCACGCCGTACGCCTGGACGCCGGCCCGCCCGTCGAGCACGGCCTCGTCGAGGTAGAACCAGTCGCGGTACGGCGAGGCGGCCCCCGACTCCAGGACGTGGTGGAACGGCCAGAAGCCACGACCGACGTGGTTGAAGACGCCGTCGAGGATCACCCGGACGCCGCGATCGTGAGCGACGTCGAGCAGCTCGCGAAGTGCACCGTCGCCACCGAGGAGCGGATCGACCGCGAGGTAGTCGTAGGCGTTGTAGCGGTGGTTCGAAGCGGCCTGGAAGATCGGGTTCAGGTAGAGAGCGTCGATGCCGAGATCGACCAGCTCGTCCAGTCGCTCGGCGATCCCGAGCAGGTCGCCGCCCTTGTAGCCATCGTTCGTCGGCGGCGCCGACCAGGGCTCGAGGTGACCCGGCTTCGGCACGCGTGCGCTCGTCGCGAAGCGGTCCGGGAAGACCTGGTAGAAGACGGCGTCGCCTGCCCACGCGGGCGTCGCGATCCTCATCGGGCGCTGCTCCGATGCCCGATGCGATACTCGGACCGATGGTCCGCCACGCCCGCCGCCCGGTCCCGCCACGCCTCGGAACCCTGGCGATCGCGGCCGCCCTGCTCGCCGGAGCGTGCGGCCAGACCACCCCGTCCCAGGGTCCGGTCGGCTCCGCGTCGCCGGTCGCCAGCGCTTCTCCGTCGGTCGCCGCCGCGACCGCCCCGGCCTGTTCGGCGACCTCCGGACCGGGCGAGGAGCGCCCGTGGTGGTCCGAGCGGATCTTCTACGAGGTCTTCGTGCGAAGCTTCGCCGACTCGGACGGTGACGGCGTCGGGGACCTGAACGGACTGACCGCACGACTCGACGACCTCAACGACGGTGACCCGGCAACCGACGACGACCTCGGCGTCACCGGCATCTGGCTCATGCCGGTCGCCGATGCCGCCAGCTACCACGGCTACGACGTCATCGACTACCGGACGGTCGAGCCGGACTACGGGACCGCCGACGACTTCCGGGCGTTCGTCGCAGCCGCCCACGAGCGCGGCATCGCGGTCATCGTCGACCTCGTCCTCAACCACACGTCGCGCGACCATCCCTGGTTCCGGGACGCGCTGACTTCGGGGTCGGAGCACGACGACTGGTATCTCTGGGAGGAGGAGCGGCCCGCGGTCGCCAAGTCGGACGGATCGCGCGTCTGGCACGAAGCGAACGGCCGTTTCTATTACGGCTACTTCTGGGAGGGCATGCCCGACCTGAACCTCGAGAACCCCGACGTCACCGCCGAGCTCGACGACGTCGCGCGCTTCTGGCTCGACGAGATGGGCGTCGACGGCTTCCGGCTCGACGCGGCCCGGCACCTCATCGAGGACGGGGCGGAGCTCGAGAACACGCCCGAGACCCTCGAGTGGCTCGCCGGGTTTCGCGACCGCCTCAAGGCCGAGTTTCCCGACGCACTCGTCCTCGGCGAGGTCTACGACTCGACGACGATGTCGTCCCGCTACGTCCGGGAAGGTGCCCTCGACGTGACCTTCGACTTCGGCCTGGCCAGCGCCACGATCACGTCGCTGAACTCCCGCGACGCGGGTTCGATCGGCGCCGCCCACGCCGACGTCGCGGAGGACTATCCGCTGGACGCCGTGGCGACGTTCCTCACGAACCACGACCAGAACCGGGTCGCCTCGCAGCTGGGGGGCGACGCCGCCGCGATGGAGCTCGCGGCCACCCTCCTGCTGACCGGTCCCGGCGTGCCGTTCGTCTACTACGGCGAGGAGATCGGCATGAACGGGCGCAAGCCCGACGAGCGGATCCGGACGCCGATGCGCTGGGATGCCGGCGAACCCGCAGCCGGCTTCTCGACCGTCGAGCCGTGGCAGCCGCTCGGCGACGACCCACCGGGCGTCGACGTCGCCAGCCAGGCCGCCGATCCCGATTCGCTCCTCGCCCACTACCGCTCGCTCATCCGCCTCCGCTCGTCCCACCCGGCGCTGCTGTCGGGAGCGCTCCTCCCGGTCGACTCGGCCGACCGGCACGTCGTCGCGTACCTTCGCGTCGCCGACGACGAGGCCGTCCTCGTCGTCGCGAACCTTGGCAACCAGCCCGTCGAGGCCCCGGCGCTCATGCTCGCGGCCGGGCCGCTCTGCGGTGCGCCGACCGTCGACGTCCTCGCCGGCCCGCCGGACGTCGCGGCCCCGGCGATCACGCCGGACGGCGGATTCGAGGCGTACGCGCCCGTCGAACGGCTGGCGCCCCGCGAGGCCGTCGTCGCCGTCCTCGGCGGCGGCTGAGCGCGGCATGACCCGCCACACCGACGCATATGCGCCCGAGCCGGCACCGGAGGCCGCCCGGCCGCCCCGCCCGAGCCGGCCGGCCGTCGTCGAGCTGGCGGCCGCGATCCTCATCGTCGGCGGCGTCGTCGGACTGATCGGGCTCGTGACGGGGGCCCCCGGCCTGCCCGATTTCACGCTCGGTCTGCTCCTGCTGACGCTGGCGCTCAATGTCGCCCCGATCGCGGTCGGCGTGCTCGTCCGGACGGGCCGGGCGTGGATCGTCGCGGTCAACTACGTCGCCGTGATCGCGTTTCTCGACTTGCTGTCGATCGGCTCGAGCCCGATCGGCCTGATCTTCACCGTGGCCAACGTCCTCGTCGTCATCATCCTCATCCGGCACAAGCCGTGGTTCGACGAGATGTCGCGCTGGCGGGCAGGCGACGACGCCGACCTCACCCTTTGACGCCGCCGACCGCCAGGCCGCCGACCAGGTAACGCTGGAAGATGAAGAACACGACCGACACCGGCGCCGCGAAGAGGATCGCGAACGCCGCGAACTGGGACCAGTTCGTCGTCCGGGCGAACTGCCCGACCATGCTGTTGAGGGCGAGCGACAGCGTCCAGTCGTGGACCTCACCGATGAAGAGCGCGACCGTCAGGTACTCGGTCCAGCCGCCGAGGAAGCCGAGGAAGCCCGTGACGGCGATCGCCGGGATCGCCAGCGGCAGCACGACCTTGCGGAAGATCTGGTTCTGGGTCGCACCGTCGACGGCGGCCGCCTCCTCGAGGTCCTTGGGGATCGTGTCGAGGTAACCCTTCAGGTTCCAGATCGCGAACGGCAACTGGGCCGAGATGACGGCCAGGGTCACCCCCAGCAGCGAGTTGCGCAGGTTGAACCCCAGGTCGCCCCACTCGATCTGGAACTGGTTCAGGAAGATGAACAACGGAATGATCGTCGCGACCGACGGCAGCATCAGCACGCCGAGGACCGCGATCATCAGCGCCTCCCGGCCGCGGAACTTCAGGCGCGAGAAGGCGTAGGCGGCCAGGATCCCGATCAGCACCGCGATGAAGGACGAACCGATCGCGATCTTCAGGCTGTTGAGGGCGAGGTCGACGAAGCTGATCGGGTTGCTCGTCGGCTGGGCGATCACCGCCCGGTAGGCGTCGAGCGACGCACCGGGCGGGATCAGGTCGAGCCCGTCGGGTCGCGCCAGGTTGCGCGGATCGATCGACATGCTGAAGACCCAGACGAGCGGGAACAGCACCGACGCGGTGATGAACAGCAGGATCGCCTGGAGCAGGATCTGCCTGCCGAGAGGCATCTTGCGCTCGCCGGTACCGGCGGTCCGGCTGATCCCCCGGCTGAGGAGCCGGCGGGTCGTGGCGGTCGTGGCGGGAGCGGTCATCGGTCGGCCTCCGTCGGCAGCCGCGGCTCAGTCGGCATAACTCTTCGTGGCCTTGGCCATCCGGTTCGTGGCCAGCGTGAGGACGAGCAGGATGAAGAACAGGTAGACGCAGAACGCCGCCGCGACGCCGAACAGCCGCCGATCGTAGGCCAGCCGGTAGGCCTGCGTGACGAGGATCTCGGTCCGTCCGAACGGCTCGCCGGCCGTCATGAAGAACGGCAGGAAGAAGAGGTTGAACGTGATGACGAAGCCGTAGATCGCGTAGGGCAGCATCGCCGGCCGAAGGAACGGGATCGTGACGTTCCTGAACTTCTGCCAGGGGCTCGCCCCGTCCATCTCGGCCGCTTCGTAGAGCTCGCCGGGGATCGACTGGAGGGCCCCGGTGGCGACGACGGAGTTCAGCGGCCAGCCGAGCCAGGTGTTCGCCGTCAGCATCCCGAAGTAGGCGAGCGGCAGCGGCAGCCACGAGATCGGGTCGTTGGGCTGGCGCAGCCAGTCGAGGTTGAAGGCGGGATGGCTGGCCGGGATCCCGAACAGGCCGCCGATGCCCTGCAGGCCGAGGTTCACCGCGCCCGAGGTCGGGTCGAACATGTTGCGCCAGACCGTCGCGACGATGATCTGGGGGATGACGACCGGGAGGATGAAGATCGCCCGGTAGACGCCCTTGAAGCGCAGGCCCTGGGTGTTGAGGACGACCGCGATCGCGACGCCGATGATGATGTGGACGACGACGTTGCTGAACGCCCACCACAGGTTGAACAGGACGAGCCGCACGAACTCGAAGTTGGGAATCGCCAGGCGGTCCTGGGCGATCCGGATGTAGTTCTCGAGCCCGATGAATTCGGCCGGGACAGGATTGCGAACCCGGAAGTTGATCTGGCCGAAGTCGTGGAACGACATCCAGACCTGGAAGAACAGCGGATAGAACGTGATGATCCCCATCACGATGAACGCCGGCACGAGGTAGAGGTACGGCTGGATGCCGCGGCGGGCCCGGGCACCTCGGCTGCGCTGCGGCAACGCGGCGGCGGTGGTCGCCATGAGCGAGACTCCCTCTACTCAGAGGACGTTACGGCTCGTCGGGTGGGCGGAGACGCGAGTATCGGTCCGGGAGTGCGCCCGATCAAGTCGGGCGCGCTCCGGGAACGATCGGGGGCGCCGGAGCGGCGCCCCTGATCGTTTCGGTCGGGTCGAGGGCTAGAGGCCGCTCGCCTCGTCCATCAGGCTGCAGGCGTTGCCGACGGCCGTTGCCGGATCGGCACCGGTGTCGATGACCTCGTTCAGCGCGTTGCCGAACGGGCCCCACCAGTTGTTGAACTGCTCGTTCTGGGGGCGGGGAAGACCGGCCTCGGCCGCGTCGGCGAAGCCCTGCGTGATCG
>DASTEU010000118.1:0-4307 GCA_035709325.1 Candidatus Limnocylindrales bacterium
CCTCGGCGGCGGCCTGGAGCTCGCCCTGTGCTGTGATCTGCGGGTCGCGAGCGAGCGGGCGCAGCTCGGCCTTCCGGAGGTGCGGCTGGCGGTCACGCCGAGCACCGGCGGGACCCAGCGCCTGCCGCGGATCGTCGGGCAGGCACGGGCCAAGGAGCTCCTCCTGACGGGCCGGATCCTGACCGCCGTCGAAGCCGAGCGGATCGGCCTCGTCAACGAAGTCGTGCCGGCCGGTGAGGCCGTCGCCCGGGCCCGGGCGATCGGTGAGGAGATCGCGCAGCGCGGCCCGCTCGCCGTCCGGGAGGTCAAGGCGCTCGTCGACGCGGCGCCCGACCGCGATCTCGCCGCGGGCCATGCGGCAGAGGTCGAGGCCTCGGTCCGGATCTTCGCCAGCGACGACATGCTCGAAGGCGCCCGAGCCTTCTTCGACAAGCGCGATCCCGAGTATCACGGCCGTTGAGGCCAGGAAGTGAGGAAGCCGTTCATGAGTGACGTCGGCCGATTCGGCGTGTTCCTGCCCTCGTACATCTGGGAGGGCGACGGGCCCGAGCGGGCGCGTGGCATCAAGGCGTTCGCGCAGGAGGTCGAGGACCTCGGCTTCGACTCCCTCTTCATCACCGACCACCTGCTCGCGGCGAAGCGGTTCTACTCCGTTTCGTTCCTCGAGCCGCTCACGGCTCTCGCGGTCGCCGCGGGCGTGACGAACCGCGTCCGTCTCGGCACCTCGATCCTCATCATGCCGCTGCGTCACCCGGTGATGCTCGCCAAGGAGCTCGCGACGCTCCAGTTCCTCTCCGAGAACCGCTTCATCCTGGGCGCCGGGGTCGGCTGGAACGAGGCCGAATACGAGGCGATGGGCGTCCGCAAGTCCGAGCGCGGGAAGCGGACCGACGAGATCCTCGACATCGTCATTCCGCTCCTCGAAGGCGAAACCGTCACGTACGACGGCACGTTCTACTCGGTCGACGACCTGTTCATCGAGCCGATCCCGTCCCAGCCTCCCGAGATCTGGATCGGCGGCGGCTCGCAGCTGGCCGACCCCAAGTCGCCGGACCTGCCGCGGTTCGTCGAGTCGGTCAAGGCGCGCGTCCTGAGGACCGACGGCTGGATTCCCCGGCCGACCTGCCCGCCGGAGGACATCGCCCGCGACTGGCAGGAGCTCCAGGACTACTACCGGGCCCACGGCCGCGACCCGGGGGAGTGTTTCGTCGCGCACGAGAACTTCATGCACCTCGTGCTGACGAACGACCCGGCCCGGGCCCGCGCGGAACAGCACGAGGCGTTCCTGCGGGTGATGAGCTCGGAGCGCGGCCCGCATTACCTGGAGTCGGTCTATCTCTTCGGCACGCCGGACGAGATCGTCGCCTCGCTCCAGGCTCGCATCGACGCCGGCGTGGAGTACTTCATGCTTCACACGATGACGCCTGATCCGGCCCAGCTCCGCAACTGGGTCGAGGAGATCATCCCGAACGTCACGTTCCCGGCGACCGCCGGGCCGGTTCGGCGGATGGCGCCGGCCGCCGCGCGGTGAGGGCCGCGGCAACCCGCCGGCGACGCCCGCGGTGACCCGCCGCGTCGCGCTCCTCGGCAAGCCGCTCCGGCGGCGGCATTCGGTCGTGATGCACAACGCGGCGTTCGATGCGGCCGGCATCGACGCTCGCTACGAGCTGCTCGAGATCGAGCCCGACGACGTGGCGGCCGCGGTGGCGGCGGCCCGCGGACCCGATTGGCTCGGGCTGGGCGTCACCGCCCCGTACAAGCGCGTCGTCGCCGGGCTGTGCGACGAGGTCGAGTACGACGCGGCCGCGATCGGCGCGGTGAACAACGTCGTGCGCCCGGCCGAGGGCCGGCTCGTCGGCTTCAACAGCGACGCGCCGGGCTTCCGGGCCGGCGTCGAGCTGGCTCTCGGACGTCCCCTGGCGGGGCTCGAGGTCGTCGTCGCCGGTGCCGGCGGCGCGGCCCATGCCGTCGTCTTCGCCTGCCTGGCCGGGGGTGCCCGGACGCTGACGATCGGCAACCGGTCGCTGCCCGCCGCGACGGCTCTCGCGGAGCGCTTCGCGGCCGTCGGTGAGGGGACGGTCGCTGCCGTCGCCCTCGAGGACGCGGCGTTCGCGGCGGCGCTCGCCTCGGCGGACCTCGCCGTCAACGCGACGACCGTCGGCATGATCGACGCGGGCATGACGATTTCGGTCGACGCGCTGCCCGAGGACTCGACCGTCTTCGACCTGGTCTATGTGCCACCCGAGACGCCGCTGCTGGCGGCGGCCCGGGCCCGCGGCCTGCGGGCGGCGAACGGCTCCGAGATGCTCGTCCAGCAGGCGGCCGTCGCCTTCGAGCGCTGGACCGGCGTCGGGGGGATGGCCGACGTGATGCGGGTGGCCGTCGCGCCGCTCCTCGCCGACCCGGCCACGACCGCCTGAGCCGATGCGCCTCGGGACGATCTACGTGGACGGCCGGCCGCGGGTGGCGGCGGCCCGGATGGGCCGCGTCGTGCCGCTGCCGCCGGGCGACCCGGCATGGACCTCGATGCGGGCGCTGGCCGGTGCCGGTCCGGGAGCGCTCGAACGGATCCGGGCATGGCTCGAGGACCAGCCGATCGACGGCGGGCGAGCGACCGGGGAGACGGAGGACGGCGAGGTCCGGTTCGGGCCGGCCGTGCCCGACCCGGGAGCGATCTACACGGTCGGCCTGAACTACCGATCACCGGGCGGGCCGCCCGACGCCGGCCCAGATCGGCCGCTCATCTACGGCAAGGCGGCCGGTTCGGTGGCCGGCCACGGCGCGACGCTCTCCTGGGACCGGTCGGTGACCGACGACGTCGACGCCGAGGTCGAGCTCGGCGTCGTCATCGGGGCGCCGGCGTTCCGGGTCGAGCCCGGCGACGCGATGGGCCACGTCTTCGGCTACACGTGCATCAACGACATCTCGGCCCGCGACGAGCGGCTCGACGGCGACCAGTGGCTGCTCGGCAAGTCGATGCCGGGGTTCTGCCCGGTCGGCCCCTGGATCGTGACCGCCGACGAGCTCGACCCGTCCGACCTCAGCCTCGGCTGTGCCATCGACGGGGCCGCGATCCAGGATGATCGGACCTCGAACATGCGCTTCGCGATTCCCGAGATCGTCGCCTATCTGAGCCGCCACCTCGAGCTCCGGCCGGGCGACCTCATCGCGACCGGCACGCCGGTCCGCCTCGAGACGCCGCCGGGACCCGGCCGCCGGCTGCGCCCGGGCGATACCGTGACCGCCTGGATCGAGCGAATCGGCACCCTGACGACGACGATCGCCTGAGGGGCCACGCAGGAGGAGAGCCATGAAGCCGCCGACCGTGTTTCTGGGGGAGATGACGAACCTCGAGCTCGAGGCCTTCCTCGCCGAGCACGGGACGGTCGTCGTGCCGGTCGGCTCGACCGAGCAGCACGGTCCGCACGGCCCGCTCCTGACCGACGTCCTCGTCCCCCAGGAGATCGCCCGGCGGATCGCGTCGCGAGTCGGGGCGGTCGTCGCCCCGCCGGTCAACTACGGGCTCTCCTACCCGCACGTCGGATTCACCGGCGTCGTCCACCTCCGGATCCCGACGTTCATGGCGCTCATCGAGGACCTCTGCGCCTCGTTCGCCGCGATCGGCTTCACCCGGATCGTCTTTCTCAACGGCCACTACGACAACACGTATGCGATCGCCTACGCCTGCGCCGCCGCGGCCGCGGCCGGCCGGATGCCCGCCGGCGTGCGGGCGTTCCCGGTCAACTACTGGGACGGCATGACCGCCGACGAGGTGGCCGAGTTCTTCGGGCCCACGACCGGCCTCCACGCCAACCGCGGCGAGACGTCGGCGGTCCTCGCGATCGATCCGGCCCTCGTCGACATGGACCGGGCGAACGCGGAGATGCCACCGTTCCCCGAGGTCTCGAGCCCGGCTCCGGTCCATACCGCCTTCTTCTTCTCGGCGCCGGGCTCGGTCCACCGGGCGACGCACTCGGGGACGTGGGGCGACGCCCGCGAGTCGAGCCCCGAGTACGGCGAGCGCTACCTCGCGGTCGTCACCGAGGCGACCGTCCGAATGCTCGACGACATCGAGCGGACGTTCGCGGCGATGCCGCCCCGCTGAGGGTCCCGTCCGCCGGACGGGCCGCGTCACGGCGGGCCGGGCCGGGCGCCGCCGAGCCTGGCGAGGGCCCGGCCGGCCTGCCGCTCAGCCGGGCTCGGTCTCGTACCAGGTTCCGGCCCGCATGACCCGCAGGACGCGCAGATCCGGGTCGAGCTCGACGAGGTCCGCCCGCTGGCCGACCGCGAGCCGGCCGCGGTCGGCG
>DASTEU010000119.1:0-7675 GCA_035709325.1 Candidatus Limnocylindrales bacterium
GAGGAGGGGTCGCAGGTCGCGGCCGGGCTCGTCGAGCGAGTGGCTCGCGGTGCCGACCTTCGCGTTCGTGTAGACGACCGGGAACTCGATCTGGTGCTCGTCGGCGCCGAGGTCCATGAAGAGCTCGTAGACCTCGTCGAGGACCTCCCTCGGCCGGGCGTCCGAACGGTCGATCTTGTTGAGGGCGACGATGACCGGCAGGCGGCGGGCCATCGCCTTCTGGAGGACGTAGCGGGTCTGCGGCAGGGGACCTTCCGCGGCGTCGACGAGGAGCAGCACCGAATCGACCATGAGGAGCGAGCGTTCGACCTCGCCGCCGAAGTCCGCATGGCCGGGCGTGTCGACGATGTTCAGGCGGACGCCGCCGTGGTCGACGGTCGTCTGCTTGGCCAGGATCGTGATGCCCTTCTCGCGTTCGAGGTCCATCGAGTCGAGGACGCGGTCGACGAGGGTCTCGTTCGAGCGGAACGTGCCGGTCTGGCGGAGCATCGCGTCGACGAGCGTGGTCTTGCCGTGGTCGACATGGGCGACGATTGCGACGTTGCGGAGATCGGAGCGGACCGCGGCGGCCGCGGGCGCCGCCGGCGAGGGCGGGGATTCGGTCATGAGCCGGCGGATTGTCGCACACCCGCCGCCGACGCCGACTACACTGCCGCGGTGACCGTCGCCGCGATCATCCTCGCCGCACGCCCCGACTGGGCCGTCGCGGACGCCGACGGCCTGCCGGCCGTCCGCCGCATCGCCGACGCCGCCTGGTCCGGTGGGGCCACGCCGATCGTCGTCGTCTCGTTCGATCCGGGCGGAGCGGTCGCGACGGCGCTCACCGGCTCGCCCGTCACGCTCGCCGAACCAGCCCCGACCGAAGGCGGCCCGGTCGCCCAGATCCGGCGCGGGGTGGAGGTCGCCCGGGGCCTCGTCGACGACGTCGACGGCGTCCTCATCTGGCCGTCGCGCCTGACCTGGGTCGACCCGGAGACCGTCACATCGATCATCGAGGCCCACGGGGTCGAGCCCGAACCGATGCTCCGCCCCGCCTGGCGGGGCGAGGCCGGCTGGCCGGTCCTGCTCCCGATCGGCCACGTCGGCGCGCTCGCCGACGTCGGCGCCGACCGGATGCCCGACGAGGTGCTCGGCGACGTCTCGACGGCGGGGATCCCCGTTCGCTCGATCGAGCTCGGCGACCCCGGGGCGGTCCTCGATCGGACCGTCGCCCGTGCCGACCTGCCGCCCTACGAGGGACCGCCGACGCCGGCCGCCGGCCACGTCCACGAGTGGGGCGCTCCGATCGCCGACCAGCCCGACGACGGCCCGCTCGAGGGGCCGGCCCTCGCCCCGTACGCACCCGCGGCGGCGAGCGACGTGGCACCCGAGTAGGGCGGCTCGCCGCCCCTCCTTACGCCGCCGTCGCCGTCCGCGTCTCTGCCGCGCGAGCCCGGCTCGTGGCTACCGTCGCGTAGAAGATGCCGCCGATCACGAGCGTGACGCCGGCCAGCTGGATCCCCGACGGCGCTTCGGCCAGCAGCCACATCGAGAGAAAGACCGTCGCAACCGGCTGGGCGAGCAGGATGATCGAGGTCACGACGGCCGGCAGGCGCGGCAGCGACAGCGAGATCATCAGGTAGCCCGCCGACTGCGAGGTGACGCCGAGCAGCGCGAGCCAGCCGAGGCTCTCGAGCGACGGCGTCGGATCGAGGTCGCCGGCCGCGAGCCCGATCAGCGCGGCGACCACCGCCGTCGACGCCGTGGCGACCGCGACCGGACCGGCCGGCCGCCGGATGTCGCGGCCGCCACGCCGGATCACGAGCAGGTAGCCCGCGTAGCAGAGCGCGGTCAACACGCCGAGGACGACGCCGAGGACCGGGTCTCGGCCGTACGCCCCGCCGCCGACGCCCGAGATCAGCGCGACACCGACGAGCACGACGGGCAGCGCGACGATCGTCGCCCGCGACGGCCGCTCGCCGAGGAACGCCCAGGCGACGATCCCGACGATCAACACCTGGAGATTGCCGAGCACCGTCGCGAGCCCCGCCCCGACTGCCTCGATCGCGTGATGCCAGAACGTCAGGTCCCCGGCGAAGAAGACGCCGGCCACGATCGCGAGGCCGATCGTCGTCCGCGGCAGCGGCCCGAACCGGCGCCGCTCGGCGTACGCGACGAGGGCGAGGATCGGCAGGCCGAAGAGGCAGCGGAAGAGCGTGCCGGTCGACGGCGTCACCTCCGCCCAGCGGTAGAAGATCCCCGAGAAGGCGATGCACATCGCGCCGATCAGCGCCGCCCATTGGGGCCGGCGGGCAATCGCCTCGAGCGGCCAGGGCAGCTCCGATCCGCCCGGCGGCGGGTCCTGCGTCAGACCGACACCTCGGGCCGGCTCAGGCTCGCTCGCGGCCCGGCACCCCGACGAAGCGGAGGCCCAGTTCCGCATACTGGGCCGGGTCGGGTGCCGACGGCGCCTCGAGCATCAGGTCCGAGCCGGACTGGGTCTTCGGGAAGGCCATCACCTCGCGGATGTTCGTCTGGTCGGCGAAGAGGGCTGCCCAGCGGTCGATCCCGAGGGCGATTCCGCCGTGCGGCGGCGCGCCGTACTCGAAGGCCTCGAGGATCGCCCCGAACTTCTCGCGCATGCCGGCCTCGGTCTGGCCCTGCAGGGCGAAGCTGCGGGCGAGCAGGTCGCGGCGGTGGATCCGGACCGAGCCGCCCCCGAGCTCCCAGCCGTTGAGGGCGACGTCGTACTGCATCGCCCGGGCCCGCCCCGCCGGGTCCTCGGGCGACGGCCGCGCGGGGTCGCCGCTCGCGGTCACGAGGAGCGGCTCGTCCTCCGGCAGCACCCCGCTGAACGGGTTGTGGGTCGCGTCCCAGCGGCCGTTCTCCGCGTCCCACTGGTACATCGGGAAGCGGTGGACCCAGCAGTACGCGAGAACCTTGGGGTCGGCCAGGCCGAGTCGTGCCCCGAGCTCGACCCGCAGGCGCCCCAGGACGTCGGCCGTGACCTCGGCCCGGTCGGCGACGATGAGGACCAGGTCCCCCTCCCCCGCCGTGGTCCGCTCCAGGATGCCCCGGGACGCGTCGGCCGAGAGGAACTTCGCCGCCGGGCCGCTCAGCTCGCCGTCGCTCCCGGCCGAAAGATGGACGAGGCCCTTCGCCCCGAACCGCTTCGCGAGCTCGGTCAACTCGTCGATCTCGCGGCGGGTCGCACCGCCCATGCCCGGCGCGACGATCGCCTTGACCCGGCCGCCACCGGCGAGCGCCTCGTCGAAGACGCGGAATCCCGAGCCGCCTTCGAAGGCCGGCCCGACGTCGACGAGCTCCATCCCGAAGCGCAGATCGGGCTTGTCGGAGCCGAACCGCTCGAGCGCCGCCTCGAACGTGAGCCGCGGAAACGGGACCTCCTGGATCGGGCGGTCCGGGACGGTCGCCCGCGAGACCGCGACGATCATCGCCTCGACGAAGTCCATGACCGCATCCTCGTCGACGAAGCTCATCTCGAGGTCGAGCTGAGTGAACTCCGGCTGGCGGTCGCCGCGGAGGTCCTCGTCGCGGAAGCAGCGGGCGATCTGGAAGTAGCGGTCGACGCCGGCGACCATCAGCAGCTGCTTAAGCTGCTGGGGACTCTGGGGCAGGGCGTAGACCGTCCCCGGCTGGAGGCGCGAGGGGACGATGAAGTCGCGGGCGCCCTCCGGCGTGCTCTTGATGAGATTCGGGGTCTCGATTTCGACGAAGCCGTTGGCGTGGTGGACCTCGCGGATCGCGTGAACGAGGCGGCTTCGCAGCAGCAGGCGGTCGGCCATCGCCTCGCGCCGGATATCGAGGTAGCGGTACTTGAGCCGCAGCGCCTCGTCGATCGGCGCGTCGGGCTCGTTGATGTAGAACGGCGGCGTCTTCGCCTCGGCGAGGATCGTGACCTCACTCGCCCGGAGCTCGACGTCGCCGGTCGGCAGCCTGGGGTTCTCGGTGCCCTCGAGGCGACGGGCCACCGAACCGGCGACGCTGACGACGAACTCGCTCCGGACGCGGCTCGCGGCGGCATGGGCGGCCGGCTGCTCGGTCCGGTCGACGACGACCTGGGTGATCCCATGGCGGTCGCGCAGATCGAGGAAGATCAGCTGGCCGTGGTCCCGGCGACGATGGACCCAGCCGGCGAGGCGGGCGTCGGTGCCCGCGTCCGGGGAGCGCAGCGCCCCGCACGTGTGGGTGCGATAGGGCGTGGCGAAACTCGGGCTCGTCGTCGGCATGGCCGCCGTATCGTACGGGAGCCGGGGAGATGCCGATTGGAGGACGCGCATGGGCCGACTGCTCGTACACATCGCCACGGGTCCCGAGAACCCGACGCGGGCCGCTCTGGCCCTGCTCGTCGCCCGAACCGCCGTCGAGGCCGGCCACGAGGTCGACCTCTTCATCGCCGGCGACGGCGTCGCGGTCCTCCGGCCGGAAACGCTCGACGCCGGTCAGGGCATCGGCACCGGTAGCCTCCGCGAGCACGTCGACGCGCTCGTCGCGGCCGGCGTCGTCATCCACGCGTCGGGCATGTCGAGCAAGGCGCGCGGACTCGGCGCCGACGCTCTCGGCGGGCTCGCGGTGACGATGGCCCCGCCGGCGAAACTCGTCGAGCTCGCCTTCGCCGCCGACCGGGTCCTGACCTACTGATCGACCGACCTGCTGACCGACTGTCGCGCCGCCCGGCGTCCGCAGGGCGCGACGCTACTCGGTTCCGGCCTTCCGTCGCAGCAGCGCCGCCAGGTCGGCGAGCGCGACCGGCTTCTGCGAGGCGGCGTCGAGATCGCGCAGCACGACGTGCCCCGTTTCGAGCTCGTCCCCGACGATCACCGCGAATCGCGCCCCGGCCTTCACGGCCGACTCGAGCTGGCGCCCGAGCTTGCGCCGGCCCAGCTCGGCCTGGACGGGGAGGCGCTCGGCCCGGAGCATCGTCGCGATCCGGAGCCGCTCGGCCGTCGCGTCCGGATCGGCCCCGACGACGACCGCGATCGGCGCGGGCGGCGCCACGGCCCTGCCGGCCGCCTCGAGCACGAGCAGAATCCGATCGAGGCCCAGCCCGAAGCCGATCCCGGGCGTCGGTTTGCCGCCGAGCAGCTCGACGAGGCCGTCGTAGCGGCCGCCCCCGCCCAGGGCAGACTGCTGGCCCTCCGCACCGGTCGGGTAGAACTCGACCGCGGTCCGGGTGTAGTAGTCGAGGCCGCGGACGAGATTCGGATCGAGGACGTAGCCGATCCCGAGTGCGTCGAGGTGGGCCCGGACCGCCGCGAAGTGTTCGGCGCACGGCCCGCAGAGGCGGTCGGTGATCCGCGGCGCCGTGGCATTGAGGGCCGCCATCGCCGGATCCTTCGAGTCGAGCAGGCGCAAGGGGTTACGCTCGAGCCGCTCGCGCTCGAGGGCCGGAAGGAGCTGCGCGCTCGCCCGGTAGTGCTCGGCCAGGGCCTCGACGTAGGCCGGCCGGCACGCCGGGTCGCCGATCGAGTTCAGGCGGATCTCGACGCCTTCGAGGCCGACCTCGCGATAGAACCGGTGCGCCAGCTCGATGATCTCGGCGTCGATCGCCGGTCCCGGGTCGCCGATCGCCTCGACGTCGAACTGCCAGAACTGGCGGTAGCGCCCAGCCTGCGGCCGGTCGTAGCGGAACATCGGGCCCGTGAGGGTCAGCTTCACCGGCTGCGGCTGCGTCTGCATCCCGTGCTGGACGTAGGCTCGGACGATGCCGGCCGTCGGCTCGGGGCGGAGGGCCCAGGATTCGGCTTCGTCGGTCCGCGGCGCGAGCCGGAAGAGCTCCTTCTCGACGACGTCGGTGACCTCGCCGACGCCCCGCTCGAAGACCGCGGCCTGTTCGAAGAGCGGCGTCTCGATCTCGCGGTAGCCGTAGCGGCGGGCGAGATCGGAGGCGATCGTCTCGAGCCGGCGGAAGCCGGCTCGCTCGGCCGGCAGCAGGTCGCGGGTCCCGCGGGGTGCACGGAAGGTGGGCATCGGCCCGAAGTCTAGTCGGTGGCCGGGTCCCGGACGGCGCTTTCGGGAGGGCTCGGCGGAGCGGGCCGAACCGGCTTGAGTTCCGGGGTGGAGCTCCGGCGACCCGTCAGCCGAGGTCGCGCTGGACGCTCAGGACGTCCTTGAGGCCCTCGATCCGGCTCATGACCCGGGCGAGCTGGGAAACCGAGGCGACCTGGAGGGTCGCCGTGACGATGGCGGTGTGGTCGGGGTTCACGTGGACGGCCGCCGCGACGATGTTGACCTTGTTCTCGGCCACGACCTGGGTGATGTCGTTGAGGAGGCCCGTCCGGTCGAACGCCTCGACCCGGATCGCGATCGGGTACGTCTGGGTCGGCGCCGACTCCCACTCGACCTCGATGAGGCGCGGGACCTCCCGCTCGTTGAGGACTGTCGGGCAGCTCTGGAGGTGGACGGTGACGCCTTTGCCCCGCGTGATGAAGCCGACGATCGGGTCGCCCGGGATCGGGTGGCAGCACTTGGCGAACCGCACGAGCAGGTCGCCGACGCCCTTGACCCGGACGCCGCCGGTCCGGGCCGGGATCGTGGACGGGGCGACCGACGGCAGGCCGACCTCCGCGTCGTCGACGACGCCCAGCCGCATGACGACCTGCTGGGCGCTCGTCGCGCCGTAGCCGATCGCCGCGTAGAAGTCGTCGACCGACTCCATGTTGTAGGTCTTGGCGACCTCGGCGATCTTCTCGTGGCCGACCGCCTGGATGCTCGTCCGGGCCAGTCGCCGGAGCTCGCGCTCGAGCGCCTCGCGGCCGTGAACGATGTTCTCGTCGCGGTCCTTGCGCTTGAACCATTGGCGGATCTTCTCGCGGGCGTGCGATGTCCGGACGACGTTGAGCCAGTCGCGCGAGGGCCCGTGTTCGCCCTTCGTCGTGACGATCTCGACGATGTCCCCGTTCTTGAGCCGGTAGTCGAGCGGGACGAGGCGGTTGTTGACCTTGGATCCGATCGTCCGGTGGCCGACGTCGGTATGGATCCGATAGGCGAAGTCGAGCGGCGTCGCACCGGCCGGCAGGTCCTTGATGTCGCCCTTGGGCGTGAACACGAAGACCTGGTCCTGGAAGATGTCGAGCTTGATGCCCTCGACGAACTCGGTCGCATCGCTGACGTCGCGCTGCCAGTCCATGAGCTGGCGGAGCCAGGCGAGCTTCGCGTCGTATTCGCGGTCGGACTTCGAACCTTCCTTGTACCGCCAGTGAGCGGCGATCCCGACCTCGCTGACCTGGTGCATCGCGTGGGTCCGGATCTGGATCTCGAGCGGCTTGCCGTCGAGGGCGATGACCGCGGTGTGGAGCGACTGGTAGAGGTTGTTCTTGGGAACCGCGATGTAGTCGTCGAACTGGCCGGGGATCGGCCGCCAGAGGGCATGGACGATGCCGAGCGCCGCGTAGCAGTCGCGGACGTCCTCGACGAGGATCCGGATCGCGTAGACGTCGTAGATCTCGCCGAACTCGGCGCTCTTGCGCTGCATCTTCTTGAAGATGCTGTAGATGTGCTTCGGGCGGCCCTGCAGGTCGGCCTCGATGCCGGCCGCCTTGAGCTTCGGCTCCAGCTCGGCGATCGCCCGCTCGATGTAGCCCTCGCGCCCCTTCCGCCGCGTGTCCAGCAGCTTGGCCAGCTCGCGGAAGCGATCCGGCTCGAGCACCTTGAACGCGAGGTCTTCGAGCTCCCA
>DASTEU010000120.1:0-2941 GCA_035709325.1 Candidatus Limnocylindrales bacterium
GATGGTCTACGGCAACATGGGCGAGGACTCCGGCACCGGCGTCGCCTTCACCCGCGACCCGAACACCGGCGAGGCCACCCTCTTCGGCGAGTACCTGACGAACGCCCAGGGCGAGGACGTCGTCGCCGGCATCCGGACCCCCTCGAAGATCAGCCACCTCGCCGACGACATGCCCGAGGCCTATGAGGAGTTCCGGCGGATCGGCCAGCAGCTCGAGCAGCACTACCGGGACGTCCAGGACCTCGAGTTCACGATCGAGCGCGGCAAGCTCTACATGCTCCAGACGCGCTCCGCGAAGCGGACCGCGACCGCCGCCGTGAAGATCGCGATCGACATGGTCGAGGAGGGCCTGATCACGAAGGAGGAGGCGGTCGGGCGGATCGAACCCAACCAGGTGGAGCAGCTGCTCCGGGCACAGTTCGAGCCGAAGGCTCGCGAGGCGGCGACTCGCATCGCGAAGGGTCTGAACGCCTCGCCGGGCGCCGCCGTCGGGCGGGCCGTCTTCACCGCGGACCACGCGGTGGAGTGGGTCGGCCGCGGCGAGAAGGTCGTCCTCGTCCGCGAGGAGACCGCACCCGACGACTTCCACGGCATGGCGGTCGCGGAGGGCATCCTCACCGCCCGCGGCGGTGCCACGTCGCACGCCGCGGTCGTCGCCCGCCAGATCGGCAAGCCGTGCGTGGCCGGCTCGGCCGAGCTCCACGTCGACGCGGCGGGCAAGGTGGCCCGCTCGAACGTGTCCGGGCTCGAGTTCCGGGAGGGCGACTGGATCAGCGTCGACGGCTCCACCGGCGACGTCTTCGTCGGCGCGCTGCCCACGGTCGAGGCCCGCTTCGAGGATCAGCCCGAGCTCCAGACGATCCTGGGCTGGGCCGACGAGTTCCGCCGGATGGAGGTCTGGACGAACGCCGACAAGCCCGAGGAGGCGGCCCAGGCGCGGAGCTACGGCGCGCAGGGCATCGGCCTCTGCCGGACGGAGCATATGTTCCGCGAAGGCGAGCGGCTCGACATCGTTCGCGGCGCGATCCTCATCGCGAACCAGGCGACCCGACTCAAGACGCGCCGCGACCTCGGCGAGGAGCTCACCGCCGACGAGACCGCGACGATCGCCGAGTTCGACGCGGCGATGGGCAGGCTCGAGGCGCTCCAGCAGGGCGACTTCGAGGGCATCTTCCGGGCAATGGACGGCCTGCCGGTCGTCGTCCGCCTCATCGACCCGCCGCTGCACGAGTTCCTTCCGAACCTCGAGGAGCAGCTCGTCAAGGTCACGAAGGCCGGTGACAAGGCGACCGCCGAGGACCGCGAGCTGCTCGCGACGATCCAGTCGATGCACGAGCAGAACCCGATGCTCGGGCTGCGCGGCTGCCGTCTCGGGCTGATGATCCCGGACTTCGTGAAGGTCCAGACCCGGGCGATCCTCAACGCCCAGATCGCGGTCAAGAAGGCCGGCGGCAACCCCAAGGCCAAGATCATGATCCCGCTCGTGGGCCACGTGAACGAGCTCGCGGCGACGCGGGCCCTCCTCGAGGGCGAGGCGAAGGCGGTCGAGGAGGCGGCCGGCGTCAACGTCGAATACGCCTTCGGCACGATGATCGAGGTGCCCCGCGGCGCGCTGACCGCCGACGAGATCGCGAAGCACGCCGCGTTCTTCAGCTTCGGAACGAACGACCTCACCCAGATGACGTTCGGCTACAGCCGCGACGACGCCGAGGGCGGCTTCCTCCTGCGCTACGTCGAGGGCGTCATGCTCCCGGGCGGCAAGGAGCCCTTCCAGATCCTCCCGGTCAACCCGTTCCAGACGCTCGACGACGCGGTCGCGGGGCTGATGCGGACCGCGGTCGAGAAGGGCCGCGCGACGCGGCCGGACATCGAGCTCGGGATCTGCGGCGAGCACGGCGGCGATCCGGAGTCGATCTGGAAGTGCGAGGCGATCGGGCTCGACTACGTGTCCTGCTCGCCGTTCCGCGTCCCGGTCGCCCGGCTGGCCGCGGCCCAGGCCGCCCTGTCCTCCGCCGAACGCGACAAGTAGCCCCGGCCCGCCGCCTGCCCGACGGCGCGGCTAGCGCGACCCGTGGCACATCAGCGCGGGCTCCGTCGCGTTCTGCTCGACATCGCCCCGCTCCGGCTCGACCGCGACTACCGCTGGCTATGGGCGGGTCAGGCCGTCAACGCGATCGGCACGCAGATCACCCGGATCGCGCTGCCGTACCAGGTCTACGTCCTGACCGGCTCGACGCTCGCCGTCGCCGCCCTCACGGCGGTCCAGCTGGTTCCGTTGCTCGTCTTCGCCCTGGCAGCCGGCTCTGTCGTCGACGCCGTCGACCGGCGGCGCCTCCTCCTCGTTACCCAGTGCGGACTCTTGGCCTGCAGCCTCGCCCTCGCCTGGCTGTCGTTTCAGGTCGAGACGCCGCTCCCTGCGGTCTTCGCGGTCGCGTTCGTAGCCGGTGGGTTCTCCGCAATCGACCAGCCCGCCCGCAGCTCCTCCATCGCCAGACTCGTTCCGCCGGTGCGGCTGCCGGCCGCGATTGCCCTCAACCAGCTCAACTTCCAGGGCGCCGCGGTCATCGGGCCGGCGATCGGTGGCGCCCTGATCGCGACGGTCGGGCTGCCCGGTGCCTACGTCGCCGACGCGCTGACGTTCACCGCGTCGCTGATCGGCGTCGCGATGATCGCGCCGCTGCCGCCTCTCGGCGTCGTGACCCGGCCCGGGCTCGCGGCCATCAGGGAGGGGCTCCGATACGTCCGTGGCCGGCGGGTCATCCTCTCGACGTTCGTCATCGACCTCAACGCGATGGTCTTCGGGATGCCGACTGCGCTCTTCCCGGCCTTGGCCCTCGACGTCTTCCGAGTCGGACCGGAGGGCCTCGGCCTGCTGGCCGCCGCGCCCGGCGCGGGAGCGTTCCTCGGTGCGCTGCTGTCCGGTTGGATCTCGGTGGTCCGG
>DASTEU010000121.1:0-6493 GCA_035709325.1 Candidatus Limnocylindrales bacterium
CCAGCTCCTCGAGCATGCCCCGTACTCGCAGCGCGACCTCCATGCCCCGGCCTTCGTCGAGCCGAGCGCGGACGTCGGCGAGTACGTCATCGACGTCCGGTCGGCCGATCGGATCACCGCCTACCACTACCGCCATCACCCCTTGGACCTCGTCGGCTGGGACGGCTACCTCTGGCCGTTCCGCTTCAACATCGGCGACTTCCAGCCGATCACAGGGCGCGTCCACCAGCCACCCCCGGTCCACCAGACGTTCCAGGCCCGCAATTTCGTCGTCTGCTCGTTCGTACCGCGCAAGTTCGACTACCACCCGCTCGCGATCCCCGCGCCGTACAACCACAGCAACATCAACAGCGACGAGGTCATCTACTACGTGGCCGGAAACTTCATGAGCCGGCGCGGCGTGGAGATCGCCTCGTTCACGCTCCACCCGGCGGGGATCCCCCACGGACCGCACCCGGGCACGGTCGAGGCATCGATCGGCAAGGAGGCGACCGAGGAGCTGGCGGTGATGGTCGACACGTTCCATCCGCTGCAGATCACGAAGGCGGCGATGGAGCTCGACGACGACCGCTATCCATACACGTGGCTGCCGTCGGACGACCACGCGCGGGAAGCCTCCGAGCTCGCGGAGCGAGGCCCGGAGGCGTTCCCCGACTGACGAGTTCGGTCCCTACTCGTAGCGGATCGTGGCGAGCATCAGGTCGATCACGGCCGCCTGCCCGGTGGCGACGAAGCCCCGATCGCCGGCGACCCAGGCGACTTCGAGTGCCGCGAGCCCGTCGCACTCGAACTGGGCCCGCCGTCCCGGGTCATCCCCGACCGTCGACTCCGTCCAATTTCCGGCCGGGACCGGGCATCCCCGGGTGGCGACGCTCTCGACGTAGCTTGCCAGCCAGGCTTCCGGGCTCATCCCGGCCGGCAGGACCTGGGAGGCGATCCCGACGAAGGAGACGGCGCCCGTGGACGGCGCGACGAATCGATCGACCCACGGCTCCTCGTTCCCCACGAATCCGCCCTCGGGCCATTCCTGCGTGGCAGGCAGCGGCGCGTACGCGATGGGGTGGTCGATCGTGTAGCCGTGGACGGGCGAAGCGAACATCGACATCTGGGGGCCGGCCGGCGTCGCCCGAGCCGTCGGCGAAGGGGAGATGGTCGGGGTGGGCGACGCCGCGGGCGTGCCCGTCGGGGTCGGGCCCGGGAGAGCCGGGCCGGCCGGGGGAGCGAGCAGGTACAGTCCTCCGGCGACCGCCACGACGACGGCCGCGGCCGCGAGGCCGAGGCGGAACAGTCCGTTCATGTTGGGGACCCTCCACGGCACGCGCCCGGCGCGCCGCTGCTTGATCGAAGGGAAGGCGGCGAGGACGACGTCGAGCGCCTGATCCGGCGCCCCGTATGGGTCCTCCTCGAGCCAGTTGGCGATTCGGGGATCGAAGAGCGGCTCGTCCGATCGGGTCATGCCGGTCGCTCCTCAGCGAGAGACGCAGACGCTCTGTCGGCGTCGAGCACGGCCCGCAGCTGACGGACCGCGTAGTGGAGCCGGGACCGCGCGGTCCCGATGGGAATCCCCAGGGTCGCCGCGATCTCCGTCAGCGGGTACCCGAGGTGGTGGTGAAGGACGACGACGGCTCGATGCTCCGGAGTCAGCCGGCCGAAGGCGTCCTCGAGCGCCCCCCGGTCCGCGATGGAGTTCGCCGGATCCGGGACGACGTTGTTGACGGTCAGGACGCGGAGCCGCGCATTCCAGCGCCGGTTCGTGCGCGACTCCGCGTAGCAGGCGTGAACGACGAGGCGGTGGATCCAGGCGTCGAATCGGTCGGGATCGCGGAGCGCCTGCAGGTCCCGCCACGCGCCGAGGAGCGCCTGCTGCGTGGCGTCCCGAGCCCGATCCGGATCGCGCAGGATCCGGAAGGCCAAGGCGTAGCAACGGTCGATGTGGCTCGTCGCCAGCGCGGCGAACGCATCCTGGTCACCGGCCGATGCACGAACCACGAGATCGTGCTGATCCATTCGTTCGGCGCCTCGGGCTGCGGCCCGAATGGCCGCTTCACCGAGTATGGAGCCGGCCGAGCGCGGAACGTTCAGCGCGCTCTGTCGTCAGGCGTCCGCCGTGCCCTCGAACTCGGAGTCCAGCCAGTGGAGCGCGCCGTCTTCCATCGCGAACGGGAGCAGGAACAGCGGCATGAGCTCGTCCAATTCCATCTCGACGTGGATGTTGGCAGCCGTCGCCGTCGGCATCTCCGCAGGGAAGCTCGCGAGCGTGTGGCGGCCCGGGGCTCCGAACACCTGGTCGTGGCCGCCGAACAGGCGCTTCAGCTCGTCGAGTGCGAGCAGCATCGACGAGGCGAAGCCGACCGGCTGGCGCAGGACCCGGACGATGTACCCGCTGCGGACCCAGGTTTCGACCGAACCGCCGCCGACCGCGGCGGCCCGTCGGCGCAGGTTCTCAAGCGAGACGGCGAGGAGCTGCTCCGGCGACGTCTCCCAGCGCGCTGCGACCGTTCGGTCGACGAGCGGGAAGTGGCCGCCGAGATCGATCCCGAACGTCAGGGCCGGCCCGAGCTGCGACGGCGCCCGCACGAGTTCCTCGCCCGGCGTGTCGTTGCGCGGCCCGGCCAGGAGCGGGATGAGGCGCGGCGCCGCCCAGGCCCATGGCACGGGCTTCGGCATCCGCCGGGCCGCCCGGAGGAACTCGCGGTCGTTCCGGATCAAGCGGGCGGTCCGCCGGAACGAGGTCCTGATCTGCACCTGCATCGTCGATCTCCGTCGGGCGGGGCGTCAGGTTCGCAGGTCGCGCTTCACGGCCGGTCACCCGGTCCTGCACCCGGGCTCACCGCTCCGCGATACTGGTCGGCGTCGACCCCACGAACGCCAGGAGGGCTCATGCCGCCGGCCGCCGTCACCGCTTCGTTCCGCCGCCGGGTCCTCGGCGGGGAGACCGTCTTCGGGCTCTTCCTCGACCTTGCCTCGCCGTTGGCCGCGGAGCTCTGTGCGCGGGCAGGCTACGACTGGCTTCTCATCGACCTCGAGCACGGCGGCGCCACCGAGGCCGACCTGCTCGGCCTCATCCACGCCACCGAGGTCGGCGGGGCCGCGGCCCTCGTCCGACCGCAGTCCGGCGAGCGGTTGCGGATCGGGCGGGCGCTCGATCTCGGAGCGGAGGGCATCATGGTGCCCCGGCTCGAGTCGGCGGACCAGGCGCGTGAGGCCGTGACGTTCCTGCGCTATCCGCCGGCCGGCGTCCGGGGCGTCGCGTTGCGGGCCCGGGGCGCGGGGCTGGGGCGCGTCGCCCACGCGGACGTCGGGCGCGTCCACGAGGGCATCGTCGGGATCGTCCAAGTTGAGTCGGTCGGCGCCCTGGACGAGGCCGATGCGATCGCGGCCATCGACGGCGTCGACGTGCTCTTTGTCGGCCCGGCGGATCTCACCCATTCGCTCGGCATTCCCGGCCAGTTCGGCTCGGCGACCTACCGTGAGGCGCTGGAGCGCGTGGTGGCCGCCTGTCGCGCCAGCGGCAAGTCGCCGGGCATCCTCGTCTACGACCCGGCCGTCGTGCCGGGTCTGCTTGAGATGGGGTTCCGGTTCGTGGGGATCGGCGCGGACGGGGCGCTCGTCGCGGACGGTGCCCGGGCTGCTCTCGCCGCCGTCCGCCCCGTGCGCGCCTGAGCGCCGCCCCGGACGCCGACGCCCGGACGCCCCCCGGCCTTCGACGCCCCCCGGCCTTCGACGCCCCAATCGCACTCAGACTGCTATGGCGACGTCACGGCGGCCGAGTACGCCATGTACGGAGCTGAGTCTTCGAGGCTTCCCAGCGTGGGCGAGCGTCGGGGTGGGTGTTGCGGTGCTCGGTGTCCCCCGAATCGCAGTGTGGTTGCGCGCGGCACGCTGAGCGCCGCCCGAGGACGAGCGCCGCCCCGGAGCGCCGCCCCGGACGTCGCCCCGAAGGACGCCTGCTCGATGTCACCGGTCAATTTCGGGCGTTACGGCGCCTGGCACCGTCGACGGGCCCGCCCAGCGGGCGTTCGTTTCGACGTCACCGGACAAGCCGCCCCGTGGCCAGCAGCGGGCGATGCCAGGGCCCGTATTTGTCCGGTGCCAGCGACCAGTGACGCCCGAAGCCAGGGCGGAGCCCCGCCGTCAGGCCTCCGCGTCGAGCGGCCGGGCCGGCTGCGGCGCCTCCGCCGATCGGGGACTCGTCTGTGCGACGAGCACACCGCCGAGGACGAGCGCCGCCCCGACGAGCTGGAGCGGCTCGAGGACGTCGTCGAGGAGGACCGCCGCGAGGGCCACGATGATCAGGGGCTCGACCGTGCTGACGAGAGCCGCCTGCGCGGCACCGATCCGCCGCGAGCCACCATAGAACGCCTGGATCGCCAGAAAGCTGCTGAGCACGCCGCACGCGACGAGCGGCGGCCACCCGTCGGCGGGGATCCGGTCCGGCAGGAGCTCTCGCCCGGTCGCGACTCCCCCGGCGACGAACACCGCGGCCGTCGCCGTCATCATCAGGGTCGCGGCGACCGCCGAGTCGCGGCCTCCCGCTTCGGTTGCCTCGTGGGCGAGGCGGTCGCGTCGCTCCCCGGCGAGGCGGGCGGAGAGGATGATCCAGCCGGCGTAGATGACCGGCGACGCGAGGACGAGGGCGAGGCCGGCAGCGGGCGGCGCCTCGGCCACGTCGATGCCGCCGAGCGCGAGGACGACGCCGGCGATGGCGATGCCCAGGGCGATCCACGGACGGCGACCGGCGAGGCGCGTGGCGTATCGGATCGAGAGAACGGCAACGATCGCCGGATAGATGTAGACGAGGACACCGGCGAGCGAGGCAGGCACGGTCTCGAGGCCCGCGTAGTACGAGCCCGCGTTGCCCGTGTACCAGGCGCCCAGGCCGAGGGCGATCAGGGTCTCGCGGCGCGACAACCGGCGAATGATCGAACGTCGGCTCGGCGAGATCGCGATCCAGAGCCAGCCCAGGACGGCCCCGATCGTGAACCGCCAGGCGAGCAGCTGCAGCCAGTCGAGGCCGGCGTCGTAGATCGGCTTCGAAAGGATCGTCCCGGAGGCAAAGCCGAAGGCGGAGATGACGATGAGCGCGAGCCCGAGCACACGTCGGCGGTCCACCGCCGAGACGCTATCAGCCGGAGATCACCCGGCGGGAGGTGTTCCGGCGCGCCTGGCGAGTGGCGGCGCGAGGCTCAGTCAGCGCTCGTCGGGCTCGAACGCGGGGCCGGACCCCGCATCTTCGTCGCCGCTCGGGCCGCCGCCGGCCGCCTCGTCGTCGACGAGGTCGCTCGAGCCGGTCGCGATCCCGCCGCCGGCGAATTCGTCGGCGCCGGCCGGGTGGCGATCCGTGGCGTGCCGATCCGTCGGGCGGCCGTCCGTCGGGCGGCCCTCCACCGGGCGGACGCCCTGCGACGGCGACGAGAGGTGCTCCCGCGAGGCGCTCCCCTCGAGCGAGCTCGTCGGCTGGCTCGCGCCTCGCGGGGTCGTCCCGGCGACGTGATCGTCGGTCGACCGCATCCCCGGGCCGTCTTTCGCCGGCGGGATCTCGCGTTCGCGGCGGATCCCGCGCATCGCCTTCTTCTTGGTCATGCCTCGTCCTCCGGTCGGTGACCGCGGTCCTCGCCGCTCGACTGCTCGCGGGTCTGGTCGCCGCCCTGACGCGAGACCCAGCCGCGCTCTTCCTTCTTCTCGCCGTGCTTCGGCTCGTTCGAACCGGAGCCCGACGTCGTGCCGTGGCGGGTGGAGCCCGGATCGTTCGCCTCGCGCGGGCCAGATGGGCTTCGGTCGGGTCCGCGCTGATCGGCGCTCTTACGTTCGGCCATGTCCCGAGCATGCCCCGCCGGGACTGCGTCGAGGTCTACGGCGCTCGCCCCCGAGTTGCAGTCGCATCCCAGCCGGTGCGCGGGGAAACGGCCGCCCGCGGGGAACGGGCCCACCAGCGAAGAACCGGCCACCCGCGAAGAACGGGCCGCCCGCGGGAACGGGCTACACTTGGCCCGTGCGTGATCTGACCGAAGGCGCCGTCGCCGAGCGCGTCCCCTCGATCGCCGACGAGCGGCTCAAGGTGCTCAACCGCCGCGAGCCGGTGACGGTCGCGCCCGGCACGAGCATCGGCGCCTGCCTCGCCGCGATCCAGCGAACAGGGACCGGCGACTCCGTCTTCGTGACCGACGCCGACGGCAAGCTCGTCGGCGCCCTTACCGAACGGGACATCTTCGGCCGGATCGTCGGCGACGAGATCGACCTCGAGCAGCCGATCGAGGCGATGATGACGACGCAGCTCCACCACCTCCACCTCGAGGAGACGGTCCGCGAGGCGATCGCCCTCATGCAGACCGGGCGCTACCGTAACGTGCCGCTGCTCGACGAGGAGGACCACCTCGTCGGGGTCATCCGGCCGACGGACATCCTCAAGTACCTCGCCGAGGCGTTCCCCGAGGAGCTCCTCAACCTCCCGCCGCGGCCGCACCAGAAGATGGAGAAGGCGGAAGGCGGATGA
>DASTEU010000122.1:0-2181 GCA_035709325.1 Candidatus Limnocylindrales bacterium
GCCCCCTGGCGGCGGGCCTCTCCGAGGATCTCGTGGTGGCGGGCGAGGTTCTCGTCGAACGCGCCGAGCCGCGGCGCGATCTGGGCGAGGGCGATCCTGAGCGCTGTCACGAGCGGAGCATAGCGCCCGCCGTTCGCGGCCGGCCGTTCGGGAATGCCGGCTGCGGCCATCGATCAGGCCCCGGTCGCACGCGCGGACGGTTCCGCCGGCGCGGCCCTGCCTCACTCGCCTGCCGTCGCGCATCCAGTGCACGTGTCGGCGCCCGGAGCGCTCGGCGCGGCCGGGTTCCTGCACGAGCCGCGACTCGGCATGCCTGCCCGCGAATGTTTCGTCCGGTGCACGAGATGATCGCGGCCGGCCTCCGGATGGGGGCGACATGTGCGTCTGATACACCGCCGGCGGCCGGCGGCCGAGCGTTCAGGTCCCCGGCGAAGCCGAATCCTCGACGATCTCGATCTCGGCGGGCGGCACGGCCGCAGCCGGCCGCTCGTCGGCGATCACCGACGCCGGCACCGCACCGGGCGCGGCCGGCGCGTTCGCCGCCGCCCGGCCCGTCGCCTGGAGCTGCTCGGACGAGCCGTCGACCTGCTCCGCGAAGTGGCAGGCCACCTCGTGCAGTGAGCCGACGGTCCGCAGCTCGGGATCGAGCGTTACGCACTCCTCGGGGTTGCCGAGCCGGTCGCGCAGCCAGCAGCGGGTGTGGAAGCGGCAGCCGGAAGGCGGCGCGGCCGGCGACGGCACGTCGCCGCGCAGGATGATCCGCCGCCGGCGCGACTCGACGACGGGATCCGGGATCGGGATCGCCGAGAGGAGCGCCACGGTGTACGGGTGGAGCGGGTAGCGATTGAGGTCCTGGGAACTGGCCAGCTCGACGATCCGCCCCAGGTACATCACCGCGATCCGATCGCTGATGTGGCGGACGACCGAGAGGTCGTGGGCGATGAACAGGTACGTCAGATCGACCTCGCCCTGGAGCCGCTCGAGCAGGTTGAGGATCTGGGCCTGGATCGAGACGTCGAGCGCGCTGATCGGCTCGTCCGCGACGATCAGGTCGGGATGGACCGCCAGCGAGCGGGCGACGCCGATCCGCTGCCGCTGGCCGCCCGAGAACTCGTGCGGGTAGCGGTCGGCGAAGTCCGGGTTGAGCCCGACCGTGGCGAGCAGCTCCCGGACGCGTTCGCGCCGCTCCACCCGGTCGCCGATCTCGTGGATGTCGAGCGGCTCGCCGATGATGCCGCCGGCCGTCATCCGCGGATTCAGGCTCGAGTACGGGTCCTGGAAGATCATCTGCATCCGCCGCCGGGTCCGGCGCAGTTCGGTGTCGTTCAGCGATGCGAGGTCGATTCCGTCGAAGCGGACCGCGCCGGCGGTCGGCTCGAGGAGGCGGATGATCGCCCGGCCGGTCGTGCTCTTGCCGCAGCCGGACTCGCCGACGAGGCCGAGCGTCTCGCCGCGCTCCAGGCGGAAGCTGACCCCGTCGACCGCCCGGACGTCGCCGATGTGGCGCTCGAGGACGAGCCCCTGGGTGATCGGGAACCAGACCTTCAGCCCCTCGACGTCGACGAGGTTTCGGCCGTTGCCGCCCGCGCCGGCCGCCGGCCGGTCGGCGCTCGGTGCGCCGGCCGCGGTCACGCGGGCACCTCCCCGGTCACGCGAGCACCCCCCCGGTCACGCGAGCACCTCCTCGGTCGGCGCGAGGTCCTCGACGACCGCATCGGGCGGCGGCGCCGGGACGAAGCCCTCCCGGAGCGGCCGGCCGGCGTCGGCCTCCTCGGGCGTCGGCCGGTTGTGGCAGGCGATCTGATGCGTCGCATCCGGTCCCGAGGTCCGCAAGCGCTCGTTCGGGTCGAGGGGGACCAGCGGCGGCATCTCCTGCCAGCAGACCTCGAGGCGCCACGCGCAGCGCGGCGCGAAAGGGCAACCGACGGGAGTCCGGCGCTGGTCGGGCGGCGTGCCCTCGATCGGCACGAGCTCGCCGGGGCGGACCTCGTCGAGCCGGGGGATCGAATGGAGCAGCCCGACCGTGTACGGGTGGGACGGCTCGGCGAAGAGCTTCTCGGTCGTCGCGGTCTCGACGATGAACCCCGCGTACATGACGTTGATCCGCTGCGTCATCCCGGCCACGACGCCGAGGTCGTGGGTGATCAGGATCATCGCCGTCCCGCTCTCGGTCGTCAGCCG
>DASTEU010000123.1:0-4354 GCA_035709325.1 Candidatus Limnocylindrales bacterium
GTCGGGCGACGCCGCCAGCGGCGCCTGCGGGTCGAAGTCGGTCGTCATCGTGGCAGTCTAGGCGGCGCCGGCCCGCCGGAGGCGCCCGAGCCGGCGGAGGGGCGCGTAGCGGAACCAGGCCCGGGCGACGAGGAGGTCGACCGGGACGGTACCGTAGCGGCGGGAGTCGACCGGCTGGCCGTGGCCGGCCGCGAGGAGCGCGGCATCGGGGGCGTCCGACAGTAGCCACGCCTCGTCCGCGCCGAGGATCAGGTAGCCGTCGGCGTACGGGACGCGGTCGCCGGGCCCCGCGGCGACGCGTTTGATCGCCAGGCCGTCGGTGTCGGGCTCGCGGAACACGACGACCGAGCCACGGCGCGGCCAGCGGGCGATCGTCGGGTCGACGAGCAGCCAGTCACCCGCCTCGATCGCCGGGCTCATCGAGGCCTCGGTGACCGCGACCCGCCAGGGGCCGCGCAGCCGCGTCGCGATCGATGCGGCGCGGCGCGGCGAGCTCAGCGGAGACGGATCAGCCGGGGCGGCCGGCGACGCGGGTCTTCTCGTTCCCGCCGGTCGCCTTCCAGGCGGCGTCGATCTCGTCGATCTGGTCGAGCAGCTTCTTCGCGTCGGCGATGTCGGTCGAGGCCTTGACCTTGCTCACCTGCTTGGTCGCGTTCCAGAAGAGCTCGTGGAGGTTCGGAACCTTGTCGAGGTGCTCGGGCTTGAAGTAGTCGTGCCAGAGGACGTCGAGATGGTGCTTCACGAGATCGGCCCGCTCCTCCTTGATGTGGATCGCGCGGGTCGTGAAGGCTGCGTCGCTGTTCGCGCCCATCTTCTCGATGATCTTGTAGCAGGACTCGGCCTCGATCCGGGCCTGCTCGGGATCGTAGACCCCGCAGGGCAGGTCGCAGTGGGCGCGGACGACGGTCGAGGGGGCGAGCCATCGGCTGAGGCGGGACATGGGGGCTCCTTCCGGGCACTGAAGGTGTTCCGTGGCGGCCGCGGGATGAGCGGCGGCGCCGAGATTCGAAGTGTCCGAGCCGGGCGATGGCCTGTCAAACGGCCCGGATCACGGGACGCCGGTCAGCGCCACGGTTCGTGCCGCGACCGGCACCGCCAGATGGATCCCGATCGATCGTGTCACGCCGGACAGGCGACACGGGCCCGGGTCCTGAAGCGTCTGACCGGCCACCTCGAAGCCGTCGCCGACCTGTCGAAGGACGAACGTCGTGCTCTGGTCGCACATCCCGCCCAGCCACGTGACGACCAGCACGTCCGGCCGGCCTCTCAGGTTCTCGATGCCGTCCCGCTGCGGGACTGCGGGCGCAACGGACAGGACAAGTCCCGTATGGTCTTCCACGACGACCGAAAGGCCGGCGATCGGCCCGTTCGCCTCGATCCGCGTCTCCAGCTGGCGAGCCGGCAGCAGGCAGCTCGCAACCACGAGAGCGACGACCATGACCGCCAGCCAGCGAGCGCCCACCCGCCGAGTCTACGGCCGGCGCGTTGCCGCGCCGTCCGCGGTCGTCTAGGATCGGCGGAGGGAGACGTCCTGCAGCGGTTCGGCGGCATCGCCGCCGGCAGTCCTGCGATCGGACGCTTCCTGTGGCAACCGCAGGTTCGAGTCCTGCCCCCCGCTCGTCGTGGTGGGCCTGCCTCGACGCAAGCAGGCCGTCGGCCATGCAGGCTTCGGGCCTCCGCCGCCGGACTGCGGCCCGCCACGACGAGCACTCGACCGACCGGGAGCGCCGGTCCGCACGGACACCGCTGTGGAAGAGTTCATCGGGCCGCTCATCCTCCTGATCGTCGCGATCCTTCTCGTCCTGCTCGTGCGGGCGACGGTCAAGGTCGTCACCGTTCACGACTTCGAGCGCGGGCTGCGCTACCGCAACGGCCGCTTCACCGGGCTCGTCGATCCGGGCACCCACCTCACGATCCCGCCCTACTCGGAGGTGCACCTGCTCGACGCCCGACCGGGCGCGATCGCGATCGAGGGCCAGGAGGTCCTGACGGCCGACGGCGTGCCGCTCAAGGTCAGCCTCGTCGCCCGCTACGTCGTCGGCGATCCCGTGGCCGCGATCACCGCCGACCAGAACTTCCTGCGGGCGCTCCACTTCGAGCTCCAGATCGGGCTCCGCGAGGTCGTCACGGCCGGCACCGTCGACGAAATCCTCGCCGAGCGATCGAAGCTCGGCCCGGCCGTCCTCGAGCGGGTCGCCAGCGATCTCGCTCGGATCGGTATCGAGCTCCTCGCCGCGGACGTTCGCGACCTGATGGTTCCGGGTGATCTCAAGCGCGTCTTCGCGGGTGTCGTCGCCGCCCGCAAGGAGGGTGAGGCGACCCTCGAACGGGTCAGGGCCGAGACCGCGGCACTGCGCAACCTGGCCAACGCCGGCCGCCTCGTCGAGGACAACCCGGGGCTGCTCCAGCTCCGGATGCTCCAGCAGCTCGCGGGCTCCTCGGGCAACACCGTGATGCTGTCGATGCCCGACGGCGCCGGTGCCGGGGTGGCGGGCGGCGCCGGTGCCGGGGCGGCCGGTTCCGCGAGCGCCACGGGCGCCGCGCACGCCTCGCGGGCCCGCGGCCGGCGCAGGGACGACCCGGATCCCGCGGGCTGAGCCCCGCGAGCGCGACAGCTTTCCTCTCCGATCGAACGAGACGCCGGCCCAGGGGTCCCCGTCGTCAGGCTCTGTTCAATTCAGGAGGAATCTCGTGGACCTGAGGCACGGTCGGTGCCCCGATCGGGCTGTTGTGGCGGGTCTTCGGGTCGCGGTCGTTCGGGGGAGGAAGAAACCGGTCTGCCTTCTGCCCCGTCGCGGCGACCGGGTCGGGGATCGGCCCCAGTCGGTATGATCGCCTCGTGAGCGAACGCGGCCTGCCCATCGGGGACGGCGCCCACGCCTGTCCGTTCGTGGCGTTCGAGGACGACCGCGACGAGCGATCGACCGTCCCCGACCACCGTCACCGCTGCTACGCCGAGGTTCGACCGGCTCCGCGCGCCCTGGCACATCAGGAGGCGTACTGCCTGTCGAGCGCCTTCCCGGTCTGTCCGACCTTCCAGGACTGGGCTCGGCGCGAAGCCGCCAGGGCTCGGGCGGGCGCGCCACCCGCGCACCGGCCCACCGAAGTCGACCCGGACGATCGCGACGTGGACGAGCCCGTGGTGGGGGCCGGTCTCGCCGCGGCCGCGGCCGGGGGCGCCGCCGCGGTGGGGGACCCCGGTGACGCGCTGCCGCCCGACGAGTTCGACCTCGAACCGCCCGACGACGAGCCGGAATCCGAGGCGGCGGCCGCCAGCCGGGTCACCGCTGAAGCCTGGGAGGCCAACGCCGCCCGCGAGACCGGCGAGCGCGAGGCGCGCCGCAACCCGCCGCGGGACTGGTCCGCGCCGCCGCCGTGGCTCGCGAGCGCCGAGGCGGCCAACCGCAGCACGGCGCCCGACGAAGATGCGGACTTCATCTCCCGCCGCGATCCCAGCGCGGGCCTGGCCGGCAGCGCGGCGGATCGGCTGGCCGGCGGTTCGCCTCCGCCGCGCCAGCCCGCGAGCCGTCCCCGCCCGAGCGGACCGCCGCCGGAGCCCGACGAGGAGCCCGATTTCGAGGGCCGCGATATGCCTCGGCCGGCCGTTCCGCCGCGGCGGCCGCGCGCCTACAACCAGCATCTCGGCGGCCCGGCGGACGGACCGGACTGGGAGCGGCCGCGGCGCTACGAGGCCTATCCGACGATCAAGACCCGGATCGGCATGCCCCAGATCCCGCGCCTCGCGGTCATGGCCGCCGCGATCGGCATCGCCGCACTCGCCCTGTTCTTCCTCCCGGCGCTGCTCGGGCTGGGCGAGGCCGAGCAGGCGGCCGCCTCCCCGACCCCCCCGCCGTCACCGTCGCGTTCGATCGCGCCGACGCCCACGCCCGCCCCGACGCCGACCGTCTACACGGTCCAGGCCGGCGACACGCTCTCGAAGATCGCCGTCGATCACGGGGTCACGATCGAGGAGATCCTCGCCGCCAACCCCGATATCGAGAACCCCAACCAGATCGTTCTGGGCCAGCAGATCACGATCCCGGCGCCCTCGCCCGAGGCACCCTCGGTCATCGGCGGGTCGGCGTCGCCGGAGGCGTCGGGCGAAGCGTTGCCCTGAGGCCGGTCGCCGGCCCGGGTGCGGCCTGCGCGGGTTCGAACGTCCCGCCTAGCGGCGGGCGAGGTTGATCGAAGTGATCTTGCCGGCCTCGACGCGGAACGTCGCATCGAGGTGGAGCGAGGGGGCACCCGGCCGAACGACGAGGACGTCGGCTTCGTACGTGTTGCCGGTGTCGCGGACCTCGCCCGGGATCATCTTCAGGCCGGCGTCGCCGCGCAGGAACCAGCCACCGACGCG
>DASTEU010000124.1:0-2603 GCA_035709325.1 Candidatus Limnocylindrales bacterium
ACGCCGGTGATCCCGCCGATCACGAAGAGGTAGATGAAGCCGGTCGCGAAGAGCATCGGCGTCGGGAAGGTCAGCCGGCCGCGGAACATCGTGGCGATCCAGTTGAAGATCTTGATCCCGGTCGGAACCGCGATGAGGAACGACGAGGCGGCGAAGAACGGCAGGTTCACCGCCCCGGTCGTGAACATGTGGTGGGCCCAGACGGCCATCGAGTACGAGCCGATCAGGACCGTCGCGAGGACGACCGCGATGTAGCCGAAGAGCGGCTTGCGCGAGAAGACCGGGACGACCTCCGAGATGATGCCGAAAAAGGGCAACGCGAGGATGTAGACCTCGGGATGGCCGAAGAACCAGAAGAGGTGCTGCCAGAGGATCGGGTCGCCGCCCTCGGCCGGAACGAAGAACGTCGCTCCGAACCGCCGGTCGAGCAGGAGCATCGCGAGCGCGCCGGTGAGGGCCGGGAACGCGAACAGGATCAGCACCGACGTGATCAGGATGTTCCAGCAGAAGATCGGCATCCGGAGCATCGACATCCCGGGCGCCCGCCGGGTGTAGATCGTGGCCGCGAAGTTGATCGCCCCCATGATCGTGCCGGCGCCGGTCAGGGCGAGCCCGACGATCCAGAGATCGGTGCCGGTCGTCGTCGAGAAGTTCAGCTGGCTGTTCGGCGGGTAGCCGGTCCAGCCGATGTCGGCCGGTCCGCCGACCGCGAGGTAGCCCGAGAGGACGACGAGCCCGCCGAACAGGAAGAGCCAGTACGAGAGCGCGTTCAGGCGGGGGAAGACCATGTCGGCCGCGCCGATCTGGAGCGGGACCAGGTAGTTCGCGAAGCCCGCGACGGCCGGCGTCCCGAACAGGAGCAGCATGATCGTGCCGTGCATCGTGAAGCTCTGGTCGTAGGCCTGCTCGCCGACGAACTGGAGGCCCGGCACGGCGAGCTCGGCCCGGATCAGGACCGCCAGCAGCCCGCCGACGAGGAAGAAGCCGAACGACGTCGTGAGGTAGAGCAGTCCGATCCGCTTGTGGTCGGTCGTCGTCAGCCAGCCGACGAGGTCCCACCGCTCGGCGCCGGCGGCGTGGGCGTGAGCTGCCGGCGACACAGCACTCACGGCGACGGGTCCCGCGGCTGGTCGGCGAGCCAGGCGGCGAACTCGGCCTCGGGGACGGCGCGGATGCTGAACGGCATCCGCGAATGGAAGACGCCGCAGAACTCGGCACACTGGCCGCGGTACGTCCCCGGCTCCTCCACCGTGAACTCGAAGACCGACTCGCGGCCGGGCACCGCGTCTCGCTTGAAGAGGAAGACCGGCACGTAGAACGAGTGGATGACGTCGTGGGCCGCGAGCGTCAGGCGGATCGGCCGGCCGACGGGAACCACGGCCTCGGGACCGTCCGTGCCGATGCCGGTCACGGTGATCCCGTCCGCCGGGTAGCTGAACGACCAGCCCCAGCGAAAGGCCTCGACCCGGAGCTCGGTATCGGGCGCGGTCGCCCGCGGTTCCAGCCGGGCAAGGACCCCGAGCGTGGCGACGAACAGGCCGACCACGATGACGACCGGGATCGCCGTCCAGACGATCTCGAGCCGGACGTTGCCGCGCGTCTGGACCGGGAGGTCGGTGCGCCCGCGGGCCCGATGGCGGACGATCGCCCACGTCGTGAGGCCGAAGACGACCGCGGCGATCCCGGCGGCGATCACGACGAAGCCCAAGTACAGCTCGCCGATCGCGCGACCCTCGGCGGTCGCCGGCGCGGGCAGGCAGCCGGCCGCCGTCAGGGCGGCGATCAGGGCCGTCAGCGCGAGCGCGCGAGGCGGCCGCCGGGGTGTCCGGCAACGTTCGCGGATCGGCCGCCGCAAGCCAGGCGTCCGGCCCGGCCGCCTCACGGCTCGACCTCCTCGAAGCCGCCCTGTTCGGAGCGACGGAGGGCGGTCCCGCCGCGCGGCCGACCGCCGGGGCGGGGCGGACCGGACGCGACACGGGCCCGCCGGCCGCGGGCCAGGCTCACCCGGTAGGCGGCGATCCAGGCAACGACCGGCAAGACGATGACGAGGACCTGGAAGACCCGGGTCAGCGTCTCGACCTCCGACGAAAGGTAGAAGGCGATGACATCGTTGCCGCCGGCGAGCGTCAGGACGCCGAAGAACGCCAGGATCGCGACGCCGGTCGCGGTCCGGACCGGGTGGTCGCCGACGCGGTCGAGCAGGTGGTGTTCGCGGTCGTCGCCGGTCAGTCGTGCCTCGACGAACGGCCAGAGCGCGACGAGCGTCAGGACGATGCCCGGAATGACGATGCCCGGAATGAACGGCGACGGGATCGTGACCCCGAGGATCGTCGGCTCGAAGGCCGGGAAGATCCGCAGCGCGCCGTCGAGCCACCCGACATACCAGTCGGGCTGGGCAGGCGAGCTGACGACGGTCGCATCGAACGGACCATAGGCCCAGATCGGGTTGACCTGAACGAGCCCGCCCAGCAGCGCCATGAAGGCGGCCGTCAGGAAGAAGAGGCCCGTCGACACGAAGACCTGCGTCGGCCAGAACGCCCGGCCGATGACGTTGGCCTCGCGGGCCCGGCCGCCCCGGACCTGGGTGTGCGGGTGGAGGACGA
>DASTEU010000125.1:0-18398 GCA_035709325.1 Candidatus Limnocylindrales bacterium
TCGTCATCGTGAACTCGGGTGCTTCGATGGCGGTCGGGGCGAGCTCGGGGCGGCTGGCGGCGGACACGCCGACGTAGGCGACCGAGCCGCCGAGGAACGTCGCGACGAGGAAGACGGCGAGCTTCGGCAGGAGCGCTATGAGGACCGGCATCAGCCGCAGCGCCCCACGTTGAACTGGCCCGTAGTCGAACTCGTCCGCAGACCCTGCGTGTTCGTCGCTCGCCCGGACATGGAGTAGGAGCCCGGCTCGATCCCGCGCTCGACGGCATCCAGGATGATCCGGTACGTCCTTCCGGAGACGTGCTGCATGTTCGCCGAGCCGTTCTGGTCGCGAATCTGCATGTTCACCCAGAAGAGCTCCACGCGGGCGATCCCGGACTCGGGATCCTCGGCCATCAGGGTGATCGTCGTCGAGGGGCACAACGCGTCCGGGTCGGCGTCCGGCGTGGAGATCCTCGGCGGGGTCCGATCGACCGGGGTCGGCGTCGGTGTCGCCGGCCGAGGCGTGGCCGGCCTCGGCGTCGGCGTCGGCGGGGGCGTGGGAGGGGGCGTCGGCGTGGGTGGCGGCGTCGGCACGAAGCTGCCGACTTCGGTCAGGGTCGGCTCCGGCAGCTGGGCCGACGCGACGGCCACCGCCATCTCGCACTCGACGACCGCGATGTCGTCGAGCGGCCCGAGGGCTCGGACCGACGCAGCCTGGACCCACCCGAAGTTGAGGCCCGGACCCGCGTAGTGGATCTGGAGCCAGGCACCGTCGGCGCTCTTGCCGGTGATGAGAATTCGCTGGCCCGACGGGGCCATCGCCAGCGGCGTCCCGGACCCGGGGCACGGGTAGATCGCGAGCTCGCCGGCGCCGGGCGTTGGTGTCGCTTGCGCGGCGAACCCGCCACCGACCGCCACGCCGGACAGCGCGCCCACGACGAGTCCGGCGAGGACGATCGCGCCGGCCGCCGGCGCGCCGCCCATCGCCGCGAAGAACTTGGCGAGCCAAGCCCCGAGCGCGCTCACCCCTGGACCTCCCCTGCCCCCTCGCCGGACCCCTGCCCGGCACTGCCCTTCAGAGCATACGACCGGATCATCCGCCCGCGGTCCCGAACGCCCTGACCTCGCTGATCGCCAGGTCGTCGAACGGCCCGCCGTAGGCGGTCGCCTCGGACGGGAACGTCGTCACGATCTCGATCCGGACCGTGTTCGCCGCCTCGACGTCCTCCAGATCGAGGCGCTGCGGCTGCTCCGAGTCGGCCAGGACGAACGCCTCCGGCGGGCCCCCGTTGACCGACACGAGGACGGTCTCGGGCCGAAGGTTCGCGAGGTACGCGTCGTGGCTCAACTGGTAGCCGGAGTAGATCACGAGGTAGTCGAGCCGCGACGGCTCGAACGTCACCTCGAGCCACTCGCCGGCCTCCTCGGTGGCGCCCTCCTGCCAGCACGTGTCGAGCGCGCCGTCGATCGCCATCGCCGGCTGGAACAGGTCGCGGTCGCCGACCACCGACGACGCCCGCGCCCCGAGGAGCGTCAGCTGCGCGCTCGGCGCCCGGGTCGGCAGCGAGGCTGACGCGCCCGCGGAGGGCTCCGGCGACGGCGTCGGGGCGAGCGTCGGCGTGAAGGTCGCGCTCGGGAAGGCCGATGCGGCCGGTGGCGGCGGCGCCGGGCGGAGCACGACCGCGAAGACGACGATCGCGATCCCGACGAGGACCCCCGCGCCGGCGACGATCGGCAGCCAGCCGGGCAGGCCGCCCTCGTCGGCCGCCGCGGAAGTCGAACCTTGCCGGGGAGCCTCGACCGCCGGGGTCTCGGTCGGGGCCGACGACGGCAACGTCGTCCCGCAGGACCGGCAGAACGTCCGCGAGGCCGGATTCAACGTCCGACAGGACGGACAGGCGACCGACGGTTCGGCCGGCTCGATCGGAACAGTCGACGGCGTGACGACCGGCGGCGTGAATACCGGCGTCGTGGGCGTCTGGGCGGCCGGTCCGGAATCGTCGACGGGTTCGCCCTCCCACTCGAGGAACGCGCCGCACGAGCCGCAGAACTGGTCGCCGGCCGCGTTCGCGGCACCGCAGCGGCGACAGACGACGGTGGGTCCGGACATGGCTCAGCTCAACGCCGCATGACGAGCGTCGGCGGCCGGTCGCCATACGGGTCGACGACGATGAAGCGCGGCGGCTGGCTGCCGGCTGCCGTGACGAGGAAGACCGTCCCGAACGGCGCGAACGACGTGCCGTCGCGGGGGCCGACGACGAGGTCGCGCGACCCGATCAGGTCGTTGTGGAAGACGAGCACCTGGGCCCGGAAGGCACCGTCCTCGTCGGTCGTGATCGGTCGGATCGTCGGTGTGACGCCGCGGCTCCAGGTCAGGACGATCTCCGTGTTCGGGGGGAAACCCGTGCCGGTCGCGACGGTGACGATGCCCGGCGCCCCGACCTTCGGATCGAGCTCGAGGACCGCCTGCGATCCACCGCCGCGCAGGCGGGCGGTCGCCGGGGAGCCCGGGCCGTCGTGGGCGACCTGCAGGACGGCCAGCCGCTCCTCCACGGCGGACGGCGTGAACGTCACCGTGACCGGGCAGGATTCGGTCCGGTGCAGGGTCCGGTCGAGGCAGCCGTCGAAGACGATCGCGAAGTCGGCCGCGGCCGGCCCGTCCCGAGTGGCGCCGCGACCCGTCAGCGGTCCCCAGCCCTCGTTCGTCAGGATCGCGGCGAGCGGCGGCCCGGCGACCCCGATCGCCCGGTTTCCGAAGTCGAGCAGGTCCGGGGCGAGGGTCGGGACCGGCGGCAGGTCGCGCACGAAGACGTCCGTGACCTGGTTCGTGTCGCCGTCGACGAGGAGCGGCGAGTTCCCGGTCCACGCGACGTACCGGCCGTTGCCCCCGATCGCCGGGCCGACGTTCTGGCCGCCCGACGGGCCGCCCGCGAGCGCCTCGGAGATCCGGATCGTCTCCCCGATCACGGTCTCCCGGGCGAAGATCTCCGTCTGCGGGACGAGCGCAACGGTTCCCAGCGGCATCGGCACGCCGGCGGCGAAGGCGACGATCCGGCCGTCGTCGCTGATCGCCGGCTGGCCGGCCTGGAGGTTCGGCGGCGCGTTCTCGATCCCGGTCGAGACGAGCGTCGTGGAGCCGGCGGCCCGATCACGGAGGTAGACGGCGGGGAGACTGGCGGGACCGCCCGAGACGAGGTTCGACGCCGTCGACTGGAACGCCACCCGCCGCCCGTCACCGGAGATTGCCGGCGCCTCGCTCCCGCCGGTCGCGTCGCCGCCGATCGTCACGCTGATCAGCTCGGTCCGGGAGCTCGCGAGGTCGCGGACGAAGACGTCGGTCTCGCCGTTCTCGTCGCCGGCCACGAGGTCTCCGGCATCCGATTCGAAGGCGACGAACCGGCCGTTCCGGGAGATCGCCGGCGCGCCGCTGCGCTGCTCGCCCGGGTCGCCGTCGAGGGCAGCGGAAACGAGGACCGTCGTCCCGGCCTGGCGGTCGCGGACGAAGACGTCGTCGTCGGTCTCGTCCTCGTTCCCGGTCAGCGAGGTCGAGCTGAAGGCGACGAACCTGCCGTCGCCCGAGACCGACGGCTCGCCGCTCGGCTGGGCGAGATCGCCCTCCGGCAGGAACGAGACGACCTCGCTGGTCCCGGTCGATCTCGACCACGCGACCACCTTCGGGATGTCGTCGACGTCGTCGTTGCCGGGATCCTCCTTGTAGACGAAGGCGACGGTCGAGCCGTCGGCGGAGATCGAGGGATCGCGGGAGAATCCGAGATCGCCGGTCGGTCCGCCGTCCGGGCCGGGCAGCCGGACCGTCTCCCCGGTCCGGCGGTCGCGGAGGAAGACGTCGATCGCGCGGTTGGTGTCGCCGGGCACGAGATCGAACGCGGCCGATTCGAACACGATCCAGCGACCGTTGGCCGAGATCGATGCCCGGGCCGAGGGACCGTTCGCCGGCCCGTCCTCGCGGTCGATCGAGATGAGGCTCGTCGTGCCCGGCGGCGGGGCGGCGGGGATCACGGCCGACGGCGGGGCGGTCGCAGCACGGCGCGGAACCGCGGGTCGCACGGTCGGGCTCGGTCCGCCATCCCTTCCGTCCGGTGTCGCCGACGCGAGTTCGGGCGGCTGCCCCCCGCTGGCCGGCACGGCGAATCCGACGACGAGGGTCGCCGCGAGGAGCCCACCAAACGGCCGGCGGCGCCGGGTCACGGCTACGGCCGCAGGTACCCGGAGTAGAGGACGGCGGGATCGCACGGTCCCTCGCTCGTGCACGTCACCGACAGGCTGAGCGTCGAGTCGGCGGTGAGGATGATCGGCGTCACGAAGTGGAAGTCGAGGTCCCGGAAGTTCTGGAGGCTCAGCTCGAACAGCGCGGTGTCGTCGCGCTGGAGCACGATCGCTCCCTCGCGGCCGTTCGGGTTCGAGAAGACGAGGTCGGTGATGAACAGCGTCCCGGTCGTCGTGATCGTGTCGTTCTGACGGAGCCGGCCGTCGACCGGGTTGCCGAGGCCCGGGATGAACGGCCCACCCGGCGTCGCGGCCGGCGTCGGGCTCGGTCCGCCCGGGTCGCCGGAGGTGCCCGGATCCGTGCTCGAGCCGGGACTCGGGCTCGCGTCGCCGCCCCCGTCGGGGCCCATCGTCGGCAGCCCCGCGTCGGCGAGCGCGTCGTTGACGTCGTCGCGAAGCTCGCCGAGCGGCGACGCGAGTGCATCCTCCGCTGCCGATTCGATCGAGGGCTTCAGGACGCCGAGCCACAGGACGACGAGCAGGATCGCCAGCGCGACGAGGGCCATGAGCGCCTTGAAGAACCACGGCGGCAGGAGCGCTTCCTGGAGGAGCGCGCCGTCGAGGGTGACCGGGGTCGCGCCTTCGGGCCGGACGATCAGCTGGAACGGCCGGGTCTTCGGCGTGCCCCGCCAGAACGTCTTCTGCGGCTTCACCTCGACCTTGGCGAAGCCGGCCATGCCCGGCTCGACGACGATGCCGGGCGGCTTGAGGTCGAACCCGAGGAGCCGGTCCGCGTCGGTCGCCTCGAGTTCCGCGTTGAGCCGGACGTTGCCCCGGTTGTCGATCGCGACGTCGTGGTTCGCCGATCGGCTGCCGCGCGACGTCCGCGGGATGAGCTCGGCGAACGGCTCGTGGAACGGGCCGACCTCGACGACGCCCTCCTCGACCGTCGATCCCGCCGCATCCTCGCGCGAACGAGCGTGGAGCCCGAACGGCATCGGGCCGGCCGGGACCGAGGCGACGCGCGGCGGGCGGAAGACGACCCGGGCGGTCTCCTCGGCGCCGGGGAAGAGCGAGATCGTCGGCGGCTCGACGGTGGCCCAGCCGGCGGCATCGCCGAGGACCGCCAGGCTGAACTCGTCGACGACGGTGCCGGTGTTCCGGAGCCGGAAATCGATTGCGGCCTCGCCGCCGGGCTGGACCGCGACCGACGGGACCGACAGCGTGACGGAAGCTCCCACGGCCCGAGTGTAACGACCTCCGACTCCGCCGAACATGGCCCCATCGGCGCTTCGCCGGGCCGTGGGCGTTGCCCGATCGGGCAGTTCGGCCGGCCGGTCGGCCTCCGTTGAGCGCACGTTGAGCGGTCGGAAAGGGCGGCTCGGTAGGGTCGCCTGGTCAGCCGGGCCGGGAGGGATCGTCGCCTTCCGGCGGCCTCACGAGGAGGGACGTCGATGGTCGCCGAAGCGATCCCGTTCCGCGAGCAGATCCCGGTCGTGGTCTGCGCCGCCGATCCGCTGTCGCGGGCCGGCATCATCAGCCAGCTGCGGCGGGTCCACGGATTCTCGATCGCCTCGGTCGACGAGCCGCCCGACGGCGCCGTCGCGCTGATGGTCGCCGACGGCATGAGCGACGAGGTGGCCGCGGAACTGCGCGCCCTTCACGGGCGGGGCATCGCCCGGGTCGTGCTGCTCGTCGCCCGGGTCGACGACCGCGACCTGCTTGCCGCGGTCGAGGCGGGCGTGTCCGGGGTGATCCGACGGAGCGAGGCGACCGCCGGCAACATGGCGGCGGCGATCCGCTCGGCGGCGGCCGGCGAGGGCACGCTCTCGCCCGACCTGCTGGGCCGGCTCCTGCGCCAGGTCGGTCAGCTCCAGCGCCAGGTCCTGTCGCCGCGCGGGCTCACGTTCTCGGGGCTCACGGAACGGGAGACGGCGGTACTCCGGCTGCTCGCCCAGGGCTTCGACACGGCCGAGGTGGGGCGACGCCTCTTCTACTCGGAGCGGACCGTCAAGAACATCATCCACGACGTGACGTCGCGCCTCGAGCTGCGCAACCGGGCCCACGCGGTCGCGTACGCGATCCGGGAGGGGCTGATCTAGGCCCTGGGGGCGCTCATGGGGCTGGTGCCCCCAAGGTGGCGCGGCCCCTCGCGCCCCCAGGATTCCGGATCATTCGCACAGAATCGCCGGGCGGGGTCGTCCGGAGCCCCAATCACGCCTCAGGCGGCGACCGGCGGCCGGGATTCACGGCCGGCTGAGCGTGCGGGGAGCGTGCACGGCCTCCTCGCAGCCGTTGGGATGGCCCGCGAACGTCCCCTCGGGTCCGAACTGGTTCGAATGATCCGGATTTCTCAGCCTATGCGCGTTGACAGCGGCCTGGCGCAAATCTCTCAGCGGTCCTCGGCGAAATTCGAGTACGAGTCCGGATTGTTCAGCGTGTCGCCGCCGCCGCCCGCGAGGCTGAAGATCTTGCCGATCACGGGGATCTCGTCCAGCACCGACATGACGCCGGTCCCGTACGGCGTCAGGCTCGGCCAGTCCTTGCTGTTGCAGTAGGCCCGGTCGGTCGTGTGCAGGGCGTTGTGCGTCGACTCGTGGATGATGTCGCTCCAGCGTCGCTCGTCGCTGGCCCGCAGCCAGCCGGCGTTGGCGCAGACGTGGAGCGCCCCGAAGCAGGTCCAGTAGAGACGGCCGTTCCCGTCGCCCTCACCGCACCACTTGTGGCCGTCGCCGCAGATCGAGCCGCTGGCCAGGTCGCAGTCGAAGTCGAGGCCCTCGTTCATGTAGTCCCGGATCATCCCGAAGCGCTCGAGGACGAGCTGCACGAAACGCGCATCGAGCTGGCCGCTGTTGCCGGGGTCGAAGTAGCGCCGGAAGCTCGCCTCGACCGTCGCATCGAGTCGGCCCCACCCCGGCTGGAGGCTGACGATCGCCTTCTGGACCTGGGTCCGGGCGATCGGGACGAATTGGCGGATCTTCTCGCGGATGTCGGGCGTGCACTCCGAGAAGCCGGTCGACTCGAACTCGCCCACGACGTCGATGAGGTTGATCGCCCGACGAAGGTCCTCGCCGCTCAGCTCGTCCTGGAGGTCGCGCTCGAGGTAGCGGCCCGTGAGCTCCAGGTACTGCCGCTTGATCTCGCCGATCTCCTCGTGGGTCCGGCCCGAGAGCGCGGCGAAGATCGCGTCCTCGTCGGTCCCCCAGCCCTCCATCGCGTCGCGGAGCCGGTCGGCGGTCACACGCGCCCGATCGACCTTGACCGCCTCGGCGTCGGCCGCCGGCAACGACGTCTCATCGGCGAGCGGCGGTGCCATCTGGCTGACCCGGGCAAGCTCCTCGTCGGTCAGCTCGTCGCGGAGCTCGGCGTCGAGGTCCTCGTCGAAGAGCCGCTGGTAGGCCGCCTTGATGTCGCGCATGTCGGTGGCGCTGCGGCCCGACAGCGCGCCGTAGATCGCGTCCTCGTCGGTGCCCCAGCCCGACATCGCGTCCTCGAGCTTGCGCGCAATCGACTCCGCCTGGGCCGGCGCGAGCTCGCGCTGGACGTTCACCGACCGGGCGATCGTCGCCGGGCCGGCCGATGCGGTGGCGCCCGCCGGCTTCTCGTCACCGTCGTGGCAGGAACAGGTCGCCGGGTCGACGTCGCCGCAACGCTGGACCGTGGCGGTCCGAGCCGCGGCTCTCGCCGGCCCGCCGCTCGCTCCCGCCGCTGGCGATCGGCCGCGCAGGCCCTCCACGAGACCGGCGACGGCGCGGTTGCCGACGCTCCGCTGGAGCCCAGGCGCGGCCGTCGCGAGCCACAACGATCTCGCGACCGCAGGCAGTCCGTCGAGGGTCCGCATCGGGTCGTGCTCGACCGAAGGCGCCGGCCCCGACGCCGGGCGCCGCTGCGGGACCAGACCGAGCTCGGCGGGCCCGGCGCGGCCCGGGGACATGTACGCGTACACGGCGGGCCTAGCCGAGCCCGCCCACGGCCGCGAGTCGCTTCCCGCGCACCGGCCTCAGGGCATCGCCTCCTCTTCCTCTTCCTCCGCCTGGCGCTGGAGGGTCGTCTGGATCGCGGGCTCCTCATCCTCGACCTGGCGCTGGGCCGTGGCCGCCGCATCGGCCGACGCCGGCGCGGCTCCCGACATCACGGCGGCGGCGTTCGACTCGGCCGCCCGCTCGAACCGGTCGGACGGGTCGCTCAGGCGGATGCCACCGGGCGCCTCGGAGCCGTCGACCGGGCCGCTGCGCTGCTGGACGACGTGGGTCAGCTCGTGCGCCAGCGTCCGTTGGCCGGTCGCCGAGGCCGTGTCGAACTGGCCCGATCGGAACACGATGTCGCTGCCGACCGTGTAGGCGTTCGCGCCGACGGATTCGGCCGACTGCGAGGCCTTCGCGTCGGTGTGGACCCGGACGTCGGCGAAGCTCTGGCCGAAGCGGCCTTCCATGTCCGCGCGCGTCGAGGCATCGAGCGGCGACCCGCCTCCCGTGCCGACGACGTCGTGGACCGGCGAGGTGTCGACGGCTTCGTCCTCGGCGAGGAGCTGGACGACGCCGGCATTGCCGGCGGTGCGCTGGAGGTGGAGCAGCGAGGCGGCATCGTGGTGCCCGCCGCGCAGACCGGGCGCCGCATTCGGCGTCGTCGAGCGTTCCGGAGCGACCGTGTCGGGTCGACGGTGAGCCGGTGACTTGGCGGGGTCGAGATCGAAGTCGCGCATCGGACGTCCTCCGTGGTGCTGCCCCTCAGCATCCGCGAGCGCGCGCCGGACGGCAACGTCCGGCGGCCACTTTTGCCCAAATGGGCATCGGATGCGGGTGTCCCCGGTGGGCCGCCGGCGATCGCGGCGAATTTCCTCTCACAGCGAACGGCAGCGCGCAATCCGGGCCGAGAGCCGGGCCGCGAGGGGCTCGCGGGTGGCGTCGTTGCGGCCGTTGATGCGTGATCCCGCACGATCGAGCATCACGGCCGGCCGGGGCACGGCGGATCCGGCCTCGATGACCGGCGAGGCCCGGATCCTGTTCGCTCAGAGGGGAAACGCGGTGGGATCCGAGATCCGGCCCGAGGCCGCCGGCGATCGCGGCGAATTTCCTCTCACAGCGAACGGCAGCGGGCACTCCGGGCCGAAGCCCGCGCCTCGAAGGGCTCGCGGGCGGCGTCGGGGCGGCCCTTGATGCGTGATCCCGCACGATCGGGCATCGCGGCCGGCCCGGGGCACGGCGGGGTGCCCGCGAGACACGGATCCTGTTCGGTCACGGTAGAAACGTGGGGGATTCGACCCCCTCAGCGCTCCTCGGCGCCGACGTCGAGCCCGAGCGCCGCTGCTGCTGCCGCCGCAGCCGCACCGAGCTTCGCCGCCGCGCCGCCGACCGCCCCGCCAACCGCGTTCCCCAACGCCTTCGCCCCGCCGACCGCGGCCGCCCCGAGCATCGCGCCCTGCTGGGCCTGCGATGGCGGCCCCAGGAAGATCTCCTCGAGCGCCGCCGCGTGCGCCTCGATCTCGGCGGCGCGGCCCGCGTCGGTCACCGGCGAGGCCGTGTCGTACTGCTCGGGCAGCTCGACGGTGACGACGCCGATGCCCCGCGACGGCGCCCACTGGCCCAGCGTCGTCCCGCGCCGGTTCTCGCGCTCGATCTGGGCGGCGGACAGGTTCGGATTCTGTCCCGGATAGAGCGAGGTCTCATCCGGCGTGCCGAGCCGGTTGCCGCCGACGCGACCGCCACCCGCGGCCACACGCCGGGCCATTTCGACCGCGAGGACGTCCGTGCCCGCCGCGAGCGGGTTGTCGGTCGGGCCGGGTCCGCCGCCGCTCGGATGCGGGTCGGCGTAGACGCCGGCCTTGGCGACGTCCTTGATCGCGTGGAGGCTGGCGATCCGGGTCGGGCTGAACCGCCGGATCAACTCGAGCAGCGCCTGGTTCTCGGCCTCGATCAGTCGGCCGCGCGCGTCCCGTGGGTTTGCCGGATCGAAGTCGGTGCCGGGGGCGGGCATCTGGCGGTTCGGGTCGATCTGACCGGGCGTGATCCGGCCCGGGTCGCCGGCCCTGTCGCGGCGGCGGCGGTACTCGGCCGGCGTGAGCGGCCCGCGCACGGTCGCCTCCCACGCCCGGCGCCGGGCCAGCGCGTCGGGAAAGAGGCTCGGGACGATGATCACGGTGAAGAAGGGCCGCCGGGCGCCCGGCGCCGAGAGGCGACGGACGAGCTCCTCCGCAACCGCGATCCCCGACAGCTCCGAGCCATGGACGCCACCGATCACGAGCGCCTTCTGGTCGCTTTGTCCGGGGAAGAAGTGGGCCGTGATCGAGCGGCTGCCGGGCGTCGTCCCGATCGACCCCGACGTGCTCACGCCGGCCTCGGTCGAGGTCAGGAAGGTGTCGACGTCGCGCTGGACCGCGGCCGGTCCCACGCGCACCGGCCGGCGCGACGATCGACCGATCAGATCGGCGACCGCGCCGTTCCCGGCGAGTCGCTGGAGCGCGGCAAGCTCGCGCGGGCCGAGCGTTCGCCGGTGGCTCGCCGGGTCGGCGACGGCGGCCTCGCGGGCGACGGCGGCCTCGCCGGCGACGGCGGCCTCGCCGGCGGCACCCGACGAACCCGCCGGGGCGGGCCCGCGCCCGGCTCGATCGATCCGCGCCTCGCGATCGAGCTCGTCCCGGGCTCCGGGCAATCGCGTCGAGCGCGCGCCGCCGGCGGGCGACATGTCACTCCGTCGCGACGAGATGGTGGTACTCGCCGAACTCCGCTTCGACGGTCAGCCGGCCGAGCTTACGGTACTCCCGCTCGGTCCCCCGGATCAGGTCGGCCATCGAGAGCGGTCGGTCGGCGGCGGCCGCCAGGTACGCGGCGGTGACGCAGATGTTGCGGATGTTCCCGCCCGAGAGCTTGAAACGGCGGGCAAGGAAGTCGAGGTCGATCCCGGCGTCACGGGGCACGACGGGCGGGAGGTTCGCCAGCCAGAGACGGCGCCGGTCGTCCTCCTCGGGCATCGGGAAGTCGACGATCGCGTCGAGCCGCCGGGTGAACGCGTCGTCGACGTTCGTCCGGAGGTTCGTCGTCAGGATCGCGACCCCGTCGAACGACTCCATCCGCTGGAGCAGGTAGGCGACCTCGACGTTCGCGTAGCGATCGCGAGCGTCCTTGACCTCGGAGCGTTTGCCGAAGAGGGCGTCGGCCTCGTCGAAGAGGAGCACGCCGTTCACCCGGTCGGCCTCGGTGAAGATCCGGTCGAGGTTCTTCTCGGTCTCGCCGATGTACTTGTCCACGACCGTCGAGAGGTCGATGACGTAGAGATCGAAGTCGAGGTCGCGGGCGAGGACCTCGGCCGACATCGTCTTGCCGGTCCCCGAGTCGCCGGCGAAGAGGGCGGTGATCCCCCGAGCCCGCGCCCCGCGCTGGCCCATCCCCCACTCCCCGACGACGCGGTCGCGGTGCCGCGCCCGCGCGGTCAGCTCGCGGAGCTGGCCCTCGACGACCGGCGGCAGGACCAGGTCCGACCAGCCGACGGCCGGCTCGATGCGCCGGGCGAGGCGCTCGAGCCCGGCGGCGTTCTGGGCCCGGGCGCCGGACGAGACGTCGCCGACCGTCATCGGCCGGCCTGCGGCGGTCGCGGCCCGCCGAGCGGCCTGGGCGGCCCGCCGGATCTGGTCCGGGCCGAGGCGGAACGCGACCGTGACGATCGCCGGGTCGAAGCTCGGCGGCGCGTCGCCGTTGAGCGAGCCGAGCCAGAGCTCGTGGCGCTCGCCGACCGACGCGACCGGCGCGTCGAGCAGAAGCGGCGCCTCGCGGGCCCAGGCCGGATCCCAGCCGCGGCTGCCGACGAGGATTGTTCCGGATCGCGCCTCGGCGAAGGACCGGACGGCCGCGGGACCCTGCTCGGCGAGCGCCTCGATCGGCCCGACAACGATCCCCGCGCCGCGCAGACCGGCCTCCCGAGCAGACGCCGCCGCGATCGCCCGCGGCTCGTCGCCGGGGCCGAGCCTCATGAGATCCAGCTCGACGACCGGCCGCCCGAGCCGCTCCATCGCCGCCCGCGCGAGCGAGTGGCCGGACGCGCCCGGCCGCTCCCGGATGTAGACGAGCGGCACGCCGGTCTCGAGCGCCCGGGCGAGCAAATCGACGTCGCCGATCGGGGCCGGCATCGAGTCCGCGACGAGGCTCCGGATCGCGGGGTCGACCGCGTCGTCGCCGAGGAGGTGGGCGGCGACGCGGTCCGGGACGCGGAGCGAGCGGGTCAGGAACGGCCGGTCGGGGTCCTCGACGACGAGCAGCCCGTTCGCAACGAGCGCGCCGAGCGGTCCCAGGCGCGTCCGCCCGGCGCTCGCGCCGGGCACGTCGGGCGTCCCGCAGAGCTCGAGGGCAAGGCCGGCGCTGGCCCGCCGCCGCGAAACGTCGTCGTGGAGATAGCCGTAGAGCCGTTCGTAGCGCGGATCGAGGTCCGGCGCGAGCGCGATGAGGAGCAGCTCGATGTCGAACGGGTCGAGGTCGAACGAGCGGGCGAGGCGACGCAGGCGGAGGTCGGCGCCCGACGATTCGGCGGCGTCGGCGTCGGCCTCGAGGGCCGCCAGGCGTTCCGCGGCGGCCGCGCCGGCCGACTCGGGCAGCCAGGGGCCGCCCGGACCGGTGAGCAGGCCGTCGACCTGGGCGTCGGAGATGTAGAGGCCGCGGAAGCGGTCGGTCGGATCGGGGTCGTCGGCGCGGCGACGGTCGACGGCCGCCCTGACCCGTCGCTCGACGATCTCGAGGCGGGCGAGCAGGTAGGCGAGCGAGACGTCCGGAACGCCGGCTGCCGGCGCCGTCGCGCTCATCGGTCGCCGCCGCTCAGCGTGTCCGGAGCCCGCGGACCCGCAGCTTGACGCCCGGACCGGCCTGCGCGTCGGCCCCGTTCGGGACGGTTTCCTCGGGCAGCGGCTCGAGCGTCGCCACGCCGCGCACGCCGCGGCCGCCGGCGGCGACGGTCTCCTCGGCGCCGTTCGTCGAGGCGATGCCGAGCGTCGGCCCGAGCAGGACCGGCGGCCCGAACGGCGCGGTCCGCGACACGACCATCGGGGCGGTGACGATGACGTCGAGCGACGGCTTCAGCTCGCCGCCGAGGGCCGACCAGACGTCGGCGAGGGAGCGGTCCTGGCTCGGCGGCTGGGCGACGTCGATGTAGAGCGGCAGGTCGGCGTCACCGAGCGCACCCTCGAGCTCGTCGGGCCGGAGCATCGCGTTGCGCAGGAAGCAGGCGAGAAGCGCCGAGAGGAGACGGTGCTCGTCCTCGGGCCGCTGGGTCCAGGCCGTGACGAGATACGCGAGCCGGTAGCGCCGCGGGGGAAGGCGGCGGTCGGTCGTCTTCTCGCCGGCTTTGTCCTTGACGTCCTCCCAGGCGGGCACGCGCCGCTCGAGGTCCTCGCGGATGTCGTACAGGTAGAGATCGACCGCGGGTCCGCTCCGGCGGGCCACCCAGTCCTTCGTCGGTGCGTCGAACACCAGCTCGACCGAGGAGCCGTTCAGGGCATCGCGGCGCACGATCTTCTCGAGGAGCTGATCGACGTCGTGGATCATCCGCCCGATCGTCGCGGCGGATCCCCGAGGCCACCACCCGCCGCGGGGCAGCAGTCCGGGCAGGTCCGACTGCCCGTTCGGGCAACACGCCGGCCCGAGTGCGTGTCCGCTCGAACCTTGTCGCGACCCCTCCGGAGTGGGAGCGTCGCCGCATCCGGAACTCTCCGCAGCGAAGGGGCCCCGCATGCCGCAGTACCTGTCCCCCGGCGTCTACATCGAGGAGGTGGAGGCCGGCTCTCGCCCGATCGAGGGCGTCGGCACGGCCGTCGCCGCATTCGTCGGCCTCGCCGCGCGCGGGCCGGCCAACACGCCGACGCTCGTCACGAACTGGAGCCAGTTCACCCAGACGTTCGGCGACTTCCTGGAGGGCTCGTACCTCGCCCACGCCGTCTACGGCTACTTCCTCAACGGCGGCGGGGCCGCCTACGTCGTGCGGATCGGCGCCGACGGCGCGATGCCGACGGCCACCGGCCAGCTCGTCAGCTCCAAGGAGAAGGAAACGCCCGCGTATCGCGTGGCGGCCCTCGAGCCCGGCCCGGGCGGCAACGAGATCACGGTCGAGGTCGCGCCGTCCTCGGAGACCTCCGAGAGCAGCTTCAAGCTCGTCGTCAACCAGGGCGGCCGGCCGGTCGAGACGTTCGACAACGTCACGACGAGCAAGGGCAAGCAGAACGTCGTCACGGTCGTCAAGGCACAGTCGAAGCTCATCACGCTCGAGGAGGTCGGCACCGTCAGCGTGGCCGACCGCGTCCCCGCGTCCGGCGCGGTCTCGCTCGCCGGCGGCGGCACGAGCGTGCCGGTCCGGGTGACGCCCGACGACTACGTCGGCAACTCGGCCGATCGGACCGGGTTCGCCGGGCTCGAGGCGGTCGACGAGGTCACGATGCTCAGCGTCCCCGACCTCATGGCCGTCTACCAGCAGGGCAACATCGACCTCGAGGGCCTCCAGGCCGTCCAGCTCGCGATGATCGCCCACTGCGAGCTCATGGGCGACCGTGTCGCGATCCTCGACGCGCCTCCCGGCCTCAACGCCCAGCAGGTCAAGGAGTGGCGGGTCGACAAGGCCGGCTACGACAGCAAGTACGCGACGCTCTACTGGCCGTGGGTCAAGGTCTTCGACCCGCTCTCGGGCCAGGCGACCCACGTGCCGCCGAGCGGCCACGTCGCGGGCATCTGGGCCCGCAACGACGACACCCGCGGCGTCCACAAGGCGCCGGCCAACGAGGTGATCCGCGGCGCGATCTCCCTCGAGCTGAACATCACGAAGAGCGAGCACGACCAGCTCAACCCGTCGGGGATCAACTGCGTCCGGGCGTTCCCCGGCCGCGGCATCCGGATCTGGGGCGCACGGACGCTCTCGAGCGACCCGGCCTGGCGCTATCTCAACGTCCGGCGGCTCTTCAACTACGTCGAGGAGTCGATCTTCGAGGGCACCCAGTGGGTCGTCTTCGAGCCGAACGACATCCGCCTGTGGGGCCGCGTGAAGCGGACGATCAACGCGTTCCTGCTCCGCGTCTGGCGCGACGGCGCGCTCTTCGGGGCGACGCCCGACCAGGCCTTCTTCGTCAAGTGCGACGAGGAGAACAACCCGCCCGAGTCCCGCGACGCCGGCCAGCTCGTCGTCGACATCGGGATCGCGCCGGTCAAGCCGGCCGAGTTCGTCGTCTTCCGGATCGCCCAGTTCTCCGGCGGCGCCACCGTCGAGGAATGAGCGTCCCATCCACCGCTGTCTGACCGCCAGGTCGAAGGGAGACACACGTGCCGACCACCGATCCCCTGCTGCAAGGAAACGTACTGCTCGATATCGACGGCGTGGGCGTCGTCGCGAACTTCACCTCGGTCTCGGGCGTCTCGAGCGAGGTCGAGATCGTCGACAACCCGTTCGTCAACGAGCAGGGCAAGATCACGATCGGCAAGCTGCCGGGCAAGCCGAAGACGCCGACGATCACGCTCAAGCGCGGCCTGACCGGCGCGACCGAGCTCTGGGACTGGCACACCGCGGTCATGCAGGGCACGCCCGACCGCCGGAACGGCTCGGCGATCCTCATGAACACGCTCGGCGAGGAGGTCCTGCGCTACAACTTCACGAACGCGATGGTCTCGAAGATCAGCCTGTCCGAGGGCGGCGCGACCGCCAGCGGCGTCCAGATCGAAGAGGCGACGCTGTCGTGCGAGACCCTGATCAAGGGCTGATCGGATGACCCTCGCGACTCCCCGCCCGGAGGCCGCCGAGCTGGGCGGCGCGGGAGGTACCGACGCGCTCCACACGGAGTACGCGTTCGTCCTCCCGCGCGGCTACCTCGACGGCAACGGGACGCTCCACCGGGACGGCGTCATGCGCCTCGCGACCGCGCGCGACGAGATCATCCCCCAGCGGGATCCCCGCGTCCGCGAGAACGAGGCGTACCTGACGATCCTGCTCCTGTCGCGGGTCGTGACCCGCCTCGGGACGCTGACCCAGGTCCACACGGGCGTGATCGAGGGCCTCTTCGCCTCCGACCTCGCGTTCCTCCAGGACCTCTACCGCCGGATCAACCAGGAGGGCCACACCCAGGCGTCCGTGACCTGCCCGGCCTGCAACCACGGGTTCACGGTCGATGTGGCGGGTGAGCAGCGCCTGGGGGAATCGTGACGTACGCGACGGATCGGCTCTTCGAGGAGGTCGCGTACGTCGCCTACCACTTCCACTGGCCGATGGACACGATCCTCGACCTGGAGCATCCGCTCCGGTTGCGGTTCGTCGACGAGATCGGCCGGATCAACAAGCGCCTGTCTGAGGAGGCGTGACGGTGCGCCTGCCGTGGCCGTTCAACCGATCGACCGACGGACCGGCCGCCGAGCCCGATCCGGCCGGCGGCGGTCCGGTCCCGTCGCCCGTCGCGGCACCGACGTCTCCGCCGGCCACCCGTCCGACGGGGGCCTGGGCGACGCTGCCGCCGATCCAGCGGGCCGTCGGGGAGCCGCCGCTCGTCGCGCCTGCGACGACGTTCCTCGACGCGGTGCCGGGCGCCCACCCGCTGCCGCCGATCGTCGAGCCGCTCGGTCACGACGTCTCGCCGATCGCGCCTGCCGGCCTCGTCACCGCGCCGGTCCACGCGGTACCGGCGCTGACCTCGGGCGCCTCACTCGTGCCGCCGCCGGTCCAGCGCCGGACCGAACACTCGGCGGGCTCCTCCGTCCCGGCGGCCGCGGCCTTCCCGGACATCGCGCCGGCCGGCTCGGCTGCCGCATCGGCCCCGTCGACGCTCCCGCCGCTCGCGGCGCCGGAGCGGCAGCTCGGGATCGTGCCGCCGGCGGCCGTCGCTCGCCCGCCCGATCGACCGCTCACCCGGGCCGAGTCCGCGACGGTCGGGGCAGGGAGCGGCTCACCGCTCGTGAGCCGCCGGAGCCAGTCGGCGCCGAGCATCCCGTCGAACCCACCACCCGCGACGAGCCCGACGCATCCGCTGCCGACGACGGCGGTCCGCTCCGAGGCGGCGGCGACGCCCGCCGGGCCGATCGTGGCCCGGACGCCGGCTGCCCCGTCCGCCACGAACGCTGCGCCGGGACCCGCCGAGCCTTCGGGCCGAATGCGCCGGTCCGGCCTCGGCGCTCCCCTGGCGGCGGCCCCGAGCGCGGCCGTCCCCGCCGCAGACGCATCCGGGCCTGTCGGCCCGCTCGCTCCGACCGTGTCGCGCAGCCGCATGGGCCCCGGCCGGGACACCCCGGCCTCCCCGTCCCCCGGCGGCGGCCCCTCGACGCCCGACCTGCCGGCGGTCCGCGGCTTCCGGGCGACCGCGGGAGCGGCGCCGCTCCGGACGACGATCCAGCGCCGCACGGCGGGCGCCGCCGACCTGCCCGCGCAGACCGCCCACGCTCCGACCGCAGCCGCCGATTCGCCCCCGGCTGGCGCTTCTTCCGATGCGATGCTCCCCCATCGTCCGCCGCCGGCCCTGCCGACGCTGCCGGTCGTCTCCCGCCGGGCCGCCGAGCCCGCCGCGGACTCCGTGGCGGCAAGCCAGGCCCTCGGCCAGGATCACGGGCACGGAGCCGGGCCGTCTGCTCCGCGCCCCACGTCGGCGATCGCCCGGTCCTCCGGCACTCGAATCGGCGTCCAGCGCTCGAGCTCCCTGCCCGCCGCGGGGGCGCCGGCGGCCACCTCGCAGCCGCTTCGCCGCCCGATCGTCGGCAGCCGCCCGCCGCTTGCGTCCGTCCAGCGTTCCGCGGACGAGTCCACCGCGGACGGAGCGGCGGAGGGAGCGGACGGAGCAGCGCTCGCGGCCCCGTTCGGGTCGCCGCTCGGCTGGCCGATCCCGCCAGCGGGCGACGCGCCCGCCTTCTCGCCGCCCGCACGCCCGGGCGCCACGGGGGCGACCGCCTCCCATGCCGTCCAGCGAAGCGTCCCGGGCCGTCCGTCGCCAGGGGCCGACCCCACGACGATCCTCGCCCGCCCGCCGGCTCCGGCCGTGATCGCCGGATCGGGAGCCGCCGCCTCGCCGGCGCCGACCCCCGCGTCCACCCCCCTCGGGATCGTCGCCGGGCCGCCGGCCGCCGCGCCCGCGCCCGCGCCCCTGAGCCTCCAGGCCTCGACCGGGCCCGTCCTCGCCCCGACCGCCACCGCGATCGTCCAGCGCGTCGACGGCGCCGCGCCACCGCCGCCCGCCGAGTCCGAGGGCCACTCCGACC
>DASTEU010000126.1:0-6821 GCA_035709325.1 Candidatus Limnocylindrales bacterium
CCGACCGGCGGCCCGGCCGACAGGATCGCCACTCCCCCGGCGATCTCATCCACCGTGATCGCCGCCCGGACGAAGACGCGCTCCTGCGGGCTCGTGTAGGTCCACGTCTCGCCGTGTTCGTCGTAGAGGACCGCCTCGTAGGGCACGGCCAGTCCCCCGCCGGTCGGGCCGGCGGTCACCGGCGCCGTGGCGATGCCGAGGCGTTCGGCCGCCCGCCCGGAGAGCGAGAGCTGCTTGAGGCCGGTCGCCTCGTTCTCCTCGACGACGACCGGCGGCTCCGTCGCCGCCGCATCCGACGACGCCGGCGCACAGGCCGTGGCGAGAACTCCGACGATTCCGAGGATTCCGACGACCACGAGCAGCCGCCGCCCGCCGTTCCGCATGATCTTCCCCTCCCGAAAGGTCTCGTTCATCGTGGTCATCACGCCGGACTCAGCCCGGGCTGCTCGACGAGCTGGCTCGCCGCATCGGGCTCCGCACTCGGACCGGACCGGAGATACACGGCCGGGACGAGGAACAGGGTGGACAACGTGGTCGTCGCGATACCGCCGACCATCACGACGGCCAGCGGCCGGAGGATCTCGAGGCCGGGCAGGCCGCCCAGGACGATGAACGGCGCGAACGCCAGCGCCGTCGCGGACGCGGTCGCAAGGATCGGCCCGAAGCGCTCGCGGGCGCCGTCGAGGATGAGCTCGGGTCGCAGCTCCGCGTCGGGTGCCCGCTCCAGCTCCTGGTAGCGATCGACCAGCACGATGCTGTTGCGGGCAGCGAGGGCCAGCACGCCGATCATCCCGGCGACGACGCCGATCGACGCGACGCCGCCGGCGACGATCGCCCCGAGGGCGGCACCGACGAGCGCGACCGGCAGCGCGAGGTACACGTAGATCGCACGCCGCCAGCTGCCGAAGGCCGCCTGGAGCAGGAGCAGGACCAGGATCGCCGATGCCCCGGCGATCACCAGAAGGCCGGTCATCGCCGACTGCCGCTCGAGGGATCCGGTCAGCACTTCCGCCCGGGATTCGAGAGGGAACGAGATTCCCGCGACGTGGCTCTCGACGTCGGCCATGACCGAAGACAGGTCACGCCCGGCGACCGTGCCGACGACGTCGACGAAGCGGAAGACGCCCTCGCGCTGGATCACGACCGGGCCGGCCTCGATGCTGACGTCGGCGACCTGGTCCAGGCGGACCTCGTCACCGGCCGTCGGGATCGGCAGACCCCGGGCGCTGGACAGGCTGGCCCGCAGGTCCGGGACGCCCCAGACGACGACCTCGAAGACCTTCTGGTCCTCGAACAGGAACCCGACTTCGATGCCGGCGAGCAGCGTCGCGGCGGCACGGCGAACGTCGCCGGGGGCGACGCCGTAGCGGCCCGCCGCCTCGAGGTCGACCGCGATCCGAAGCCTCGGCTCCTGGGTCGGCGTGAGCACCTCGAGCCCGCCCAGGCCCTCGACGTCGGTCAACGCGTCGCGGACCTCGTTGGCCTTGGCGAGGATGACGTCGTCCTCGTGACCGTACACGCGAACCGCCACGTCGCGCTGCGGCCGGGCCAGGACGTCGGCGATCCGGGCCGACGTGTACGTTCCGACGGCGTGACGGAGCCCCGGGTAGCCGGCGACGACGCCTTCGATCGCGGCGACGGTCCGGCCGTGGTCGGCCGCGGGGTCGATGCTGACCCACAGCTCGCCGGTATTGACGTTCGTGACCTGGTCGGACGTGATCGCCCGGCCAACATGACCTCCGACGTTCCGGATGCCGTCGATCGCCCGGATCTCCGCCCCGGCCCGGGCCAGGATCCGGTTCATCTCCGCCCCGGAGGCGCTCGGCGGCCCCTGGACGCTGACGAGGATGTCCCCTTCGCGGAAGGACGGCACGAAGTCGTCGCCGAGCCGCTGCGCGCTGACCGCCGCGGTCGCGATCAGGACGACGGCGGTGACGATGGCGGCCCCGACGAAGAGCTGCCGGGACCTGCCGAGGACCCGAGCGAGCGTCCCGAGGTACACGCCGTGCAGGCGGCGGGAGGCGGACGTCTGGTTCTGCTCCCGCGGCGATCCCGAGAGCAGCACGGCGGCGAGGGCCGGAGTCACCGTCAGCGCGACGAGCGCCGACACGGCGGCCGCCAGCACGTAGGCGATCAGCAGGGGCGGGACGAAGGCCCCGGCGACGCCGGTCATGAAGAAGAACGGGGTCATCGCCGCGACCGCGACGAGCGTCGCGAACAGCAACGCTCGGCGCCGCTCGACGATCGCCTGGACGATGATCCACGCCGCCGACTGGCCCGCATCGACGTCGCGCGGGTTGCGGCCGCGGCGGAGGACCTCGTCGACGCTTACGACCGCGTCGTCGATCACGATCGCGATCGCCAGGACGAGCCCGGCCGCGACGACGGCGTTGAGCGTTGCCCCCAGGCGGTCCAGGACCAGGAGCGCGGCGACGAGCGAGAGCGGGAGGGCGATCAGGCCGATGAGGCCGGCTCGCCAGCTCCGGAAGTACACGAACATCACCGCCGCCGCGAGCACAAGGCCGGCGACCAGGGCCAGCCCAACGTTGCCGATCGCCTGCTCGACGAACGTCGCCGGGCGATAGACCGTCGTATCGATCGCGATGCCGGGCAGTCCGGGACGCAGCGCCTCGAGGGCGGCCTCGACGTCGCGGGTGACCGCGACCGTGTCGGCGTTCGGGAACTTCTCGATGACGAGGACCAGGCCGTCGCCGTCGTTCACGACGGCATCGCCGATGAGCAGCTGATGGTCCTCCACGACGTTGGCCACGTCGCCCAGGCGGACGGTGGCGCCGTCGGTGAACTCCGGCGGGATCCGGATCTGGGCGAGGTCCTCGGCCGTCCGGATCGGGAAGACATGCTGGACCCCGAGACGCTGATTCGGCGTGTCGATGAAGCCGCCGGTGCCCGGCGTTGACGCGTCGAGGTACGTGAGGGGCGAGACCGCCAGCGCGTTCCCCGTCGCCTCGATCACCGCCTGCAGGCCGACTCCCTCGGCCCGCATCCGTTCCGGATCGACCTGGACCTGGAGCTGGCGCTCGCGCATCCCGAAGATCGCGACGTTGGCGACGCCCGGCACGCCGACGAGGCGGGGCCGGACCGTCCACTTCGCGAGGATCGACATGTCGATGAGCGACACGTCCTCGGACGCCATCGACACCATCAGCAGCCGGCTCGCCGACGAAAGGGGCTGGAGCATCTGGGGCGGCTTCGAGACGTGCGGCAGGGCATGGGCCTGGGTCAGGCGCTCGGCGACGACCTGGCGGGCCTCGAAGATGTCGGTGCCCTCCTCGAAGATGAGGACGATCGAGGAGAGGCCCGCGACCGATTCGGAGTGGATCTCGTCGAGGAAGGCGACGCCCTGGAGCAGGTCCGCCTCGAGAGGAACCGTGATGAGCTGCTCGACCTCCTCGGCGGACAGCCCGAGCGCCTCGGTCTGGACCTCGACATATGGCGGGACGAACTCGGGCACCACGTCGCGGGGCATCCGCGGCAGGAGCAGGAAGCCGAAGAGCATCGTCACGGCGGCCAGTCCGAGGACGAGCCCGCGATAACGCAGGGCCCACCCGACGATCGCTCGCATCATTGCGTCGACCTCCCTCTCTGCTCGACGGTGGTGCCTCCATGCACCACGAAATTCCCGGTCGCGGGGCGCGGCCGTCCGGTGCGCGCTGAGCGGTGGGTTCCCTCGGATCCCACGCGCCACTCCCCCTGTGACACGGCCCCCAGTGGCGTCACCCGTGCGGCGGAGCGGGCCCGCGACGGGTTGTCCGGGCCGATCGGACGTCGCCAGCGTGCCGCGGATCAGGTACCGCGATGGGCCGCCGAGACAATCGCCTGGCGGTCCCGTCCCTCAACTCACGCTGCCGGGTTCCGGTCGGTCGGCCACTGGATGATTGTCCCCACCTGACCGCCTGCCTATACTCAAATTCGGCCAATCGAGGGGACACAAGTGATCATGGGGGCGGTCCGTGGTCTCACCGGCATGAGGGATGCCGGAGGGCCGGAGGGGTTCGATCCTGTGGTGGCCCGCCGGTTCATCGACGCGGCGGCGTACCTTCTTGCCATCGCGACCTTCGGGCGACTCGGCGACACCGAGATCCTCCTCGAGGCGATGTGGGTCGCGCTGGCGATCGGTGCATTCGTCTACGGCCTGCGCACCGCCCTCCACCGGATCCTCGTCGCGGCGGCGATCGCCCTCACGTATTCGGCGGTCACGGCCTCGGTCGGGCTGCCACCCGAGATCGAGCCGCTCGATCTCGGCGAGTGGCCGCTCATGGTGGCGATCTCGGTGATCGTCGCGGTGATGGCCGACCGCCTCGCGACGTCGACGCGCCACTACGCGGCGCTGTACCGGCAGGCGAGCGACCGTCTCCTCGGCGCCCACGAGGAGGAACGGGCGCGCGTCGCCCGCGATCTCCACGACGGCGTCGGCCAGACCCTCACCGCGATGATCCTCACCCTCGATGCTGCCGAGGATGCCCTGGCGGAGCGTTCGACGGCCGAGCCGTCGCCCGCCGCCGCGCCGATCCGCCGGGCGCAGATCCTGGCGGCCGCGGCCCTCGAGGAGGTGCGCGACGTCGCTGCCCAGCTTCGTCCGGCGCGGATCCACGAGATCGGTCTGGGCGCGAGCCTCTCGAGCCTTGCCTTGGACGCCGGCCGGCCGGTCGAGGTCCGACTCGATCCCGCCGAACTGCCGCCGGGCCTGCTCGGACCGGCCCTCGAGATCGACGCCTACCGGATCGCCCAGGAGGCCCTCGGCAATGCCGCACGCCACAGCTCGGCGCGGCATGTCTGGATCGATGGCGGCGCCGCCGATGGCCGGTTCTGGATCGAGGTCGGTGACGATGGGACGGGGTTCGACACCGCCGCCGGCCGGCACGGCCTGGGCCTCGACGGGATGAAGGAGCGAGCGGCGATCGTCGGCGGTCGCCTCGAGGTCCGGTCGCGGCCCGGCGGCGGCACGATCGTGGCGCTGACGGCCCCGCTGCCGGATGTTCCGGCACCCGATGCGGTCCCCGGCCGGGCGGCCGTCCGGCCCGTCGGCTGATGGCGCCCGACGGGCTCCTCGCCGGGAAGGCGATTCGAGTCGGGCTCGTCGACGACCATCACCTTGTCCGCGAGGGGCTGCGGCTCGTCCTCGCCAGCGACCGCCGCTTCGAGGTCGTCGGCGAGGCGTCCACGAGCCGCGATGCATATGAGCTCGTCCGCACCGCCCGGCCCGACGTGATGCTCCTCGACGTGTCGCTCCCGGACGGCGACGCGATGCCGCTGCTGCGAGATCTCGCGAGCCGCCATCCGGACGTCCGCGTCGTCGTGCTGTCGATGCACAGTGACGGCGAAACGGTCCGCCAGGCGCTCGGCGCGGGCGCCACCGGTTACCTCGTGAAGGGCGCCCATTCCCACGAGCTGTTCGCCGCGATCGCGGCGGTGGCTCGTGGTGAGCGGTACCTCCACAGCAGCGTCACGGGCGCGATCGTCGACGATGCGATCCGCTGGCAGCGGACGGGCCGGATGAGCGCCCGCGAGCGCGAGATCCTGCGGCTGCTGGCGTCCGGCTATCCGCCCGCGGAGATCGGGCGGACGCTCGCCATCAGCGTCCACACGGTGCGCCGCCACATCGCCAACCTCTCGGGAAAGCTCGGGATCCACGGAACGAACGCGTTGACCCGGTACGCGATCCGCCAGGGCCTCGTCCGCGACGAGTAGCCGCTCGGCCAACCGACGCCGGCTGCGGCGAGCAGCACGAGGAACGTGACGGCGACGATGAGGAACGCGTGGGGCAGGCGGCGCACGGCAATGGAACGCACGCTCCCGAGTGGATCTTACTGACGACTGCTGGAGCCGCCCCGGAGGCCGGGCGCGCGCCGGATGCACGAGGCCGCGGCGGTGTCGGCTGCGGCAGCCTGTCGTCTGACGGACTGTCGCGGCGGCGGCTGGAATGGCCTTGGCCGCTCGATCCGCGCCAGAGGCCCGTCGCGGCGCTAGAGTGACGTGATGGAGCAGGACGCGGATGCCGCCGCCCGCCGCACCTTTCTGCGTCGTCTCGGCGGCCAGGCGATCGACGGCGCCGGCAAGCTCGCCGGCCTGTCAGGAGTCGTTCGCCGCTCGGTCGTCGCTGCGGGAGAGGCGGCCGTCCGCGAGCTTGACCCTGCGGCGGCCGCACCCGACCCGGCCGCCGAGGCGGCTACGCCGCCACCCCCGCGAACGACAGGGCCCGCTCCAGCCCGCCCACCGACGCCCACCTCCGCCCAGGAGGTCTTTCTGGCGGCCGCCCGGTCCGGGACCCTCGCGGTCACCGATCCGGCCGGCGGGCCGCACGTGTCCCGTGTCCGCCTGACGTGGTCGGACGGCGCGTTCCGGATCCCGTCGGGGATGTTCTCGGCGCGGGCGAACGCAATCGACCGCGACGGACGCGTCGGGCTGCTCGTCGAGGACCCTGTCCCCGGCGGCGACCGATGGGTCGCCGTCGCCGGCACGGCGACGCTCGAGCCCCAGCTCGATCAGCCCGAGCGGGCCGTCATCGTCGTCCGCCCGACTCGCTTCACCTGGCAGATCGGCTGAAGCCGGTCACGCCGCTTGCGCTTACGCGGGTTCGACCCGGACCTCGGCCAGTGCGGCGTGGGCCGAGCCGAGGCCTCCCGGCAGCCGGTCGACCCAGCCGGGGTCGTCGAAGGGCTCACCAGGCACGACGACGCCGTCGAGCGTGAGGCTCGGCCGAGCCGACTCGGTGAAAAGTGCCCAGATGTCCTCGAGCGGGCTGAAGCCCCCGGCCGAGCCGTCGACCCACATCGGCACGGACGCCTCGTCCCAGCGGGCGA
>DASTEU010000127.1:0-3113 GCA_035709325.1 Candidatus Limnocylindrales bacterium
TCGCCGAGGCCCGCCGATCCGCCGGGAACATGTCGGCGGCGACGTACCGCGAGAGCTGGTTCGCGCTGTTGCCGAAGCCGACGAGCACCGTGCCGACCAGCAGCAGCGGCAGCGAGGAGGCCACGATCGCGACGATGGCGACGAACGCCCCGGCGACGCCGACGGCATAACCGGTTGCGATCCCCGGCCGGCGGCCGCGTCGCGCCATGAGGGCCGAGAGGAGACTGGCCCCGATCGCCGCGCCGACGATCAGGGCGGCGCCGGGGGCGCCGCTCAGCGCCGACGTCCCGACCATCTCGTCGGCGACGATCGAGGCGACCGTCGCGGCGGCGATGTGGCCGGTCGAGCCGAGGGCGACGCCGGCGACGAGCGTCGCGACGGCCCGCCGCCGCGCGGCCGGTCGCGATCGGCCGCCGTACGTCGAAGGATGGCTCGTCACAGGCCGAGTGTGAGCGGTTCCGTTTCCCTCGTGCCGGGCATCGCCGCCCCGCCGGGCGTCGTCGCGCCGACGGGCCTCGCGGCCGGAGCCGGGCGGCCGGTCGCCATCTCGACGTAGCGGCAGAACGCGTTCGCGAGCCGCATCTGGTCCGGCGTCCGGGCTCGGACGCGCAGGAGATCGGGCGAGGCCGCGACGATCGTGATGCAGCGAGCCCGTGAAGTCGCCACGTTCAGGCGATTGCGCGAGTAGAGGAAGTCCATGCCCCGCGGGGCGAGCTCCGGGCTCGAGGTCGTGAGCGAGTAGATGCTGATCGGTGCTTCCTGGCCCTGGAACTTGTCCACGGTGCCGACCCGGGCGTCGGCCGGCAACCGCCGCTTGATCGCGCCGACCTGCGCGTTGTACGGGGCGACGATCAGGACGTCCTCCCACGTGACGGGCCGGACCCGCCTCTCCTCGTCGACCCATCGCGATCCGCCTTCGACGATCGCCCGCGCGACGCGTGCGATGGCGTCAGCCTCCTCGGGCGACTCGTTGTCGGCGCCGACCGTCGGGACCTCGAGGAGCCGCGGCCCGACACCGGTGGCGAGGTCGGTCGGCCCGTCGACCCGCTGCACGTCGAGGTGCGGCTCGGGCTCGAGCCGCCCGTCGTAGAACACCTCGGACGTGAAGTCGCAGAGCCGGGGATGGAGGCGCCAGGTCGTCTCAAGGAAGAGGCCGCGGTCGGGCGGCATCGTTGCCGCGCCGGCCAGGACATGCGCGAGCGCCGATCGATCCGCCCCCGGCGGGTGCGTCCCCTTCATCGGCTGGTCGAGCTGCTGCGGATCGCCGAGGAGCACGAGACTCGCGGTCGCGCGAGAGATCGCAACGACGTTCGCCAGGGAGATCTGGCCTGCCTCGTCGACGAACAGGACATCGACCGCATCGACCATCTTCGAGGACGCCCACAGCCAGGGCGTGCCGGCGGCGAGGTTGGCTCGGCCGTCCTCGAGCCGGGCCCGGACGTCGCCCGGGTCCTTGCCGCGGGCGATGCGCTCGTCGCCGACGACCTGGTCCTTCTCGCCGCGCTGGACGGCTCGGACCTCGACATCGGGCTCGCTCTCGGCGGCCTTGAGGACCGCCGTGAGGAGATTGCCGATGACCTTGTGGCTGGTGGCCGTGATGCCGACGCGCCTGCCGGCGCGCAGCAGCGTCAGGATCATCCGCGCCCCGCTGTAGGTCTTGCCGGACCCGGGCGGACCCTGCACCGGGAGCGTCGTCCGGTCGAGGGCGAGCGCGAGCCGGCGGGCGGCCTCCAGGTTCGGTTCGCCGGCCCGGCACAGCGGCCCACCGGGCGCCTGTCCGACGCGCGGCGGTCGGCCGAGCAACAGGTCACGCGCGGCGCGATGCGGGCCGTCGCCCTCGATGCCGTTCGTCGCGACCCATTCGCCGATCTCGATCAGCGACGCCTGCAGGTCCACCGTGCGGACATAATCGAGCGGAACGATCGCCCGCGGCTGCGGGTCCGCGATCGAGCGGCGGAAGTCGACGGTCCCGGCCGCGACGTCCACCGTGGCTCCCTCTCCGATCTGCCACGAGAAGGGGCTGTCGTTGGGCCGATCGACCTTCCTGGCCGGATCACAGACCTTGCCTCTCCCGAGGTCGTAGTCCTGCGGCGGAAACGTGTAGCGCCAGGTCTGTTTGCCGTTCTTCTCGTCGTCCAGCGGTCCGACCGGCTCGAGGAGCCCGATCGGGCCGTCCTCGTCGACGAGCTGCTCGGGCGTCAGGTCCATCAGCCGATGGAAGTCCCACCACATCGACTTGTCCTCGCGGCGATGCCAGCCGAGCAGCTGGGCAAGGAGCCAGCGGGCGTGGTCCGGCGACCGATCCGTGGCGTCGACCGGGACGAAGTCACGCGGCGTCAGGCGGTCGACGAGGTCCTGGACCCGGGCCTGCGCCTCGGTCAGGTCGGCCGGCAACTCGTCGATCCGGGGGACGGGGCGAGGCACGGGCATGCCGGTTTCCCGCTCGAGCTCGACGCGAAGGGTCTCCAGCCAGTCACGGAGGCGCTGGTTGCTCACGACGTCGTCCCGGTTGTAGCGCTCGATCCGTTCGAGGTGGGTCGCCTCCGGTCGGTCGCCCTCGCCCAGCTCGAGCCACTGCTCGAAGGCGACGATGCTGGAACCGGCATCCCGGAGGTCGATCTCGCGGACGAACTCGTAGAACGGCTCCATGCGTTTGATCGAGTAGCTCTCGACCGATGCCCGGAGCGACTGGCGGACCACGCGCAGCAGGTCGACGAGTGCTCCGCCTCGGAGCATGCCGTCGACCTCGTCCTCGCGCGTGCCGTAACGACCCATCAGGCGCTTGAGCGCCGTCGGCTCGTAGGGCGCGTAGTGGTAGATGTGGAGCTCCGGGTCGGCCGCGAGGCGCTCGGCGAAGAAGTCCATCAACCGCTCGAACGCGCGGCGTTCGGCGGCAAGCGTGAACTCGCCGTCCGCCTCGCGGGACCAGAAGGCGTGGAACGTCCCGTCCGTCCCGAGGACGCCGAACAGGTAGTCGAGGCCGTCGTCGAAGGCGTACGGGTCGCCCTCGATGTCGAAGAAGAGATCGTTCCGCGACGGCGGCGGCAGCGACGCCAGGCCCCGCTCGGCGTCGACCGGCGCACCGGGCCCCGGCAGGAGCAGCTCGTACCGCG
>DASTEU010000128.1:0-6509 GCA_035709325.1 Candidatus Limnocylindrales bacterium
GGATTTGAGGAGGCCCAGGTAGGCGCCGGTCACCCAGTTCGCCGCGGCTTTCGGGTCCGCCGCGGGGTCCGCGGTGCGGACGCCTTCGAACAAGGCCGTCGCCCGCGGGTCGGCGACGAGGACCGCCGCGTCGTACGCCGACAGCCCGAAGTCGCGGGCATAACGCTCGCGACGCGCCGCCGGCAGCTCCGGCAGGCGGGCACGGACCTCCTCGATCCAGGCCGCCTCGACGCGCAGCGGCGGCAGGTCCGGCTCCGGGAAGTAGCGGTAGTCGTGGGAGTCCTCCTTCGAGCGCATGACGTACGTCGCGCCGCGGCTCTCGTCCCAGCCGCGGGTGTCCTGGGTCAGCGTCTCGCCGGCGTCGAGGGCGGCGGCCTGGCGCTCGATCTCGAAACCGATCGCCCGCTCCACCGAGCGGAACGAGTTCATGTTCTTGACCTCGACCCGCGTCCCGAACTCCTCGCTGCCGCGGGGCCGGAGCGACACGTTCGCCTCGACCCGCATCTGGCCGCGCTCCATGTCGGCATCCGACGCGCCGATCGCCCGGAGCAGGAGCTGGAGCTCCTCGGCGTAGCGCCGGGCCCCCTCGGCCGAGCGGACGTCCGGCTCGGTCACGATCTCCATCAGCGGCACCCCGGAGCGGTTGAAGTCGACGAGGCTGAGCCGGGTCCCGTCGGGGCCGGCCGCGTGGACGAGTTTGGCCGTGTCCTCCTCGAGGTGGGCCCGCCGGATACGGATCGTGACGGAACCCTCCGAGGTCTCGAACGCGAGGCGCCCGTTCGAGGCGAGCGGCAGGTCGTACTGGCTGATCTGGTAGCCCTTCGGCAGATCCGGGTAGAAGTAGTTCTTGCGGTCCCAGCGGGTCGCCGGCGGGGTCGTCGCCTCGATCGCGACGCCGGTCGCGAGCACGAGCTCGACTGCCCGCCGGTTGATCGTGGGCAGGGTGCCCGGCAGGCCGAGGCAGACCGGGCAGACGTGGCTGTTCGGGGCGGCGCCGTCGTAGGCCGTCGAGCAGCCGCAGAACATCTTCGAGGCCGTCTTGAGCTGGCAGTGGACCTCGATCCCGATGACCGGCTCGTAGCGTTCGAGGGCGGTCGGGTGCGGGGCGGTCGACGTCGTCATCGGCGGCTAGTGTCGCACGGGCCCGGCCGTCAGGCGCGGTGGCGGTCGACGAACCGCCCGAGCCGGAGGAGGGCCTCCTCGAGCTGCTCGTAGGCGGTCGCGTAGCAGGCCCGGACGTGGCCCTCGCCCGACGGCCCGAACGCGCTGCCGGGCACGACCGCGACCCGCTCCTCCTCGAGGAGCGCCTGGGCGAACGCCTCGGACGAGAGGCCGGTCGCCGCGGTCACCTGAGGGAAGGCGTAGAAGGCGCCGCGCGGCTCGAACGTCCGCAGGCCGAGCCCGTTCAGGCCGTCGACGAACATCCGCCGGCGGCGATCGTATTCGGCGACCATCCGCTCGACGTCGGCCTCGCCGTGGAGCAGCGCCTCGAGGGCGGCGTCCTGGGCCGTCGTCGGCGCCGACATGATCCCGTACTGGTGGACCTTGACGATTCCCTCGAGGATCGACGCGGGCGCCGCCAGCCAGCCGACCCGCCAGCCGGTCATCGCGTAGGCCTTGGAGAAGCCGCCCAGGAGGATCGTCCGCTCGCGCATCCCCGGCAGCGCGCTGAACGCACGGTGGCGGTAGGTCCCGTAGGCCAGGCGGTCGTAGATCTCGTCGCTGTAGACGAGCAGGTCGTGGCGTTCGGCGATCGCGGCCAGTTCGTCCTGGACGTCGTCGGGCAGGACCGCCCCGGTCGGGTTGCAGGGATAACCGAGGAACAGCGCCTTCGTCCGGGGCGTGATCGCCGCCGAGACGGCGGCCGGGTCGAGGGCGAAGTCGTCGTCGAGCCGCGTTCCGACGTGGCGGACGACGCCGCCGGCGAAGACGACCGCCGGCACGTAGGCCACGTACGAGGGCTCGTGGAGGACGACCTCGTCGCCGGGATCGCACGTCGCCCGCAGGGCGAGGTCGACCGCCTCCGATGCGCCGACCGTGACGAGGATCTCCGTGGCCGGGTCGTACCGGACCCCGTAGCGCCGCTCGAGGTGGTCGGCCAGTGCTCGGCGCAGCTCGATCGTGCCGTAGTTGCTCGTGTAGTGGGTGCGGCCGTTGTGGAGCGACCGGATTCCCGCGGCGACGATCCGCTCCGGAGTGTCGAAGTCGGGCTCGCCCACCCCGAGGCTGATCACATCGTCCATCGTCGCGAGGATGTCGAAGAATCGACGGATCCCGGATGGCGGGACCGCCTGGACGCGCCGCGCCAGCGCGCGCTCGGCGAGCGGCGGGCGGGCGGGCGGCGCGTCGGCCGCGGGTCCCGCAGGCTCGGTGGGCCCGGCCGGCCCCCCGGCGGACGGATCGGTGGTGTCGGTCGTCATCGGCCGACAGCCTACGCCATCGGCGAGGTGATCGAGGGGTATTCAGTGGGCCGCGAGGGCGTGGGCCCGCTCGGCCGGGCTCGGGGCGGCCGGATCGGCGGCCTGAGCGAGCTGGGCGGGCTCCTTCGATCGCCAGTCGGCCGATGCGGTCAGGCCCTCGTAACCGCGGGCGAGCCCGAACAGCTCGGCCTCGGACCACGGCGCGCCGATGAGCTGCAGGCCGACCGGCAGGCCCTCCGAGAGGCCGCACGGGATCGAGATCCCGGGCAACCCGGCCATGGTCACCGGCAACGTGCAGGCGTCGGACAGGTACATCGCGACCGGGTCCGCCATCTTCGCCCCGAACCGGAAGGCGACCGACGGCGAGGTCGGCGCGACCAGCGCGTCGAAGCCCGCCTCCCAGAGCACGTCGAAGTCGCGCTTGATGAGGGTCCGGACCTTCTGGGCCTTGAGGTAGTACGCGTCGTAGTAGCCGGCCGAGAGGGCGTATGTCCCGAGCATCACCCGGCGCTTGACCTCCGGCCCGAAGCCCTGGCCGCGCGTCGCGAGGTAGTTCGCGAGGACGTCGCCGTCGCCGAGGCGCGGCCCGAACCGGACGCCGTCGTAGCGGGCGAGGTTGGCCGATGCTTCGGCCGGGGCGACGATGTAGTACGTCGCGAGGCCGTAGTCGGTGTGCGGCAGCGAGACCTCCTCGACGATCGCTCCGGCGCCCTCGAGTGCGGCGACGGCCTCGCGGATGCGCCGCTCGACGTCGGGGTCCATGCCGGCGACGAAGTATTCGCGGGGCAGGCCGAGGCGCTTGCCGCGGAGGGCCGCGGCGGCCTCGTCGTCGCTCGGCGGGAGCCGCAGGAGCGCGTCGGGGACCGGGACCGGTGCGGAGGTCGAGTCACGCTCGTCGCGGCCGGCGATCGTGTGGAGCAGGGCCGCGGCGTCCCGACTGTCGCGGGCGAACGGGCCGATCTGGTCGAGGGACGAGGCGAAGGCGACGATCCCGTAGCGCGAGACCCGGCCGTACGTCGGCTTCATGCCGACGATCCCCGAGAGCGCGGCCGGCTGGCGGATCGAGCCACCGGTGTCGGTGCCGAGCGCCAGCGGGGCGTGGAACGCGGCCACCGCGACCGCCGAGCCGCCGCTGCTGCCGCCGGGCACCGTCTCGAGATCCCACGGATTCGCGACCGGGCCGTACGCACTGTGTTCGTTCGAGGAGCCCATCGCGAACTCGTCCATGTTCGTCTTGCCGAGGACGACCGCCCCCGCATCGCGCAGGCGTTCGGTGATGTGGGCGTCGAAGGGGGCGACGTAGCCCTCGAGGATCCGCGAGCCGGCCGTGCACTGCCCACCGGCGACCGAGATCAGGTCCTTGAGCGCGATCGGCACCCCGAGGAGGGGCGGCAGCGAGGCGAGCGCGGCCGGTCCCTCGCCGCGAGCGGCTGCGAGTCGGGCGTCGGCCGCCTCGGCCGCCTCGAGTGCGCCGACCCGGTCGATCGTGAGCCAGGCGTTGAGGGCGTGGTTCTCCCGCTGGGCGGCGTCGAGGTGGATCTCCGCCAGCTCGCGGGCGGTCGTCTCGCCGGCCCGCAGGAGCGCGGCCATCTCGTGGGCGTGGAGGCGGGTGGCGTTCGTCACAAGGCGCGTCAGTCGCCGCCGAGCACCGGCGGAACGACGATGAAGTCGCCGTCGCGTTCGGGGGCGTTCGCGAGGACCGCCTCGACCGGCAGCGAGGGCTGGACGACGTCGTCGCGGAGGATGTTCTCGAGCTCGATCGTCTGGGCGGTCGGAGGGATCTCGTCGGTATCGAGCCGGGCGAGGATCGCGTACTGATCGACGATGTGGTTGAGCTCTCCCTCGAGCGTCGCGAGCTCGTCTTCGCGGAGGCCGAGCCGGGCGAGGTGGGCGACGTGCTCGACGTCCGAGCGGGAGAGTCGGGCCATGGTCGGGATGATAGCCGACGGCTCCCGCGGACCTGCCCGGGCCGGGTATCGTGTCGCTGATGCGCACCTCGACGAACGGCGCCTGGCTCGCGATCGGGCTGTTCGTGATCCTCTTCGTCGTCGGCGTGGTTGCCCGCTCCGGCGACACGGCCGCGATCATCGTCACGGTGGCGATCACGCTCATCGCGGTGAACGCACTCCGCTCGTGGCACAGGGCCGCGCGACCCGGCGGCATGCCCGGCTGGCGGCCCCCGATGCGGAACGTGACCCCGGCCGACCCGCGGCTCGGTCGGCCGTCCGGCGCCCGCGAGGGGAACGAAATCGGGAGTTCGCCGACCGTCGTCGTCGTCGAGCCCGAGGCGGCGCTCGACGGGCTCGAGGCGAAGCTCCAGGTGCTCGACCGGCTCCGGGCAAACGGTCTCGTCAGTGAGGCCGAGTACGAGGCGAAGCGGGCCCGGCTCATCGCCGAGTTCTGATGGCCGGCCGCGTCGCGATCCGCCCGATGGGCGTCGCCGACGTTACCGCCGCCGCCGCTGCCGTGCTCGAGGGCGGCTGGGGCGATCGGCTGCCGTTCTTCGCCTGGGCCGTCGACCATCCGGCCTGCCGGCCGTTCGTCGCGGTGGAGGGCGAACGGATCGTCGGGACCGGCATCGCGACCGCGTACGGGCCGGTCGGTTGGGTCGGCACGATCTTCGTCGTCCCGGACCGACGCGGATCCGGGCTCGGCCGGCGACTCACCCAGGCGGTGATCGACGACCTCGACGGGCGCGGCTGCCGGACGCTCGTCCTCATCGCGACCGTCCTCGGCCGGCCGATCTACGAGCGCCTCGGCTTCGAGCGGCTCGCCGACCACCTGCGCTTCTCGATCCGCGGTTCGGGCGACGCCACCCCACTCGACCGGGTCCGCCCGATGGCGGCGGACGACCTGCCGGCGATCCTCGCCCTCGACCGCGCGGCGACCGGCGAGGATCGCGCCCCGGTCCTGACCGGCCTTGTCGGACCCGAATCGACCCGGGTCGTCGTCCACGCCGACGGATCGATCGGCGGCTTCGTCGCCCGCGGGCCGTGGGGCGGCGGCGCTCTCGTGGCCCCGGACCCCGACGACGCGCTCGAGCTCCTCGAGTGGCGCCGACGCCGGGCCGGGCCGGAGGCCCTCGTCGCAACCGGGCTGCCCGACTCGAACGCGGTCGGCCGAGCGCGGCTGCTCTCAGGCGGCTGGAGCGAGTCCGCGGCCGCCGTTCGGATGTTCCGCGGGGAGCCGCTCGACTGGCGCCCCGACTGGATCTGGGGTCAGTTCAACGGGGCGCTCGGGTGAGTCATCGCCGCCCCGTTCATGGCGGCCCGGACCGGATCGAGCTCGGTGCAGCCCTCCAGGTGGGGCAACCCGAGTCCGGGCGTGCAGTCGGGGCACCCCCAGGGGGTCAGGCCGCCCTCGTCGGGCAGGAACTCGATCGAGCAGACATGTTCGGTCGGGTCGCAGTGGCGCCCGTGGCACTCGTGATTGCAGTAGACCGAGTGCCGGCAGGTGCAGGAGCCGCTCGCGGGCATCGTCATCGGCGTTGCCACCTCCGGCATCCATTCTCGCGCCGGGCGCAAGTACCGCCGCAGGGCCGACCGCGTCAGACCGGCGCGATCATGTTCCGGGCGGCGACCGCGAGGCGGAGCTCCGCGGCCAGCCGAATCAGCCGCTGGTAGGCCTCCAGGCGCGTCGCGCCGCTCGCCTCGAGCGTCTCGGAGCGGCCGTCGAACATGCAGGCGGCCCGGATCCGTGACGGCCCTCCTCGGGACCGAGGTCGAGGTCGGCGATCAGGATCCCGGTCCCGAGAACGCGGGCGAGATCGTCGGCGAGCCGCTGGGCGAACCGCTCGTCCGCCTCGCTGAACGGTCGTGGGCCATCGTCGTCCATCGACGGGATGCTACTCCCCCGCCTCGCCCGCCAACAGCCGCCGGAAGCCCTCCTCGTCGAGGACCGGCACGCCGAGCTCTTGGGCCTTCGCGAGCTTCGAGCCGGCGCTTTCGCCGGCGACGACGTAGTCGGTCTTCTTGCTGACCGAGCCGGCCGGCTTGCCGCCGGCCGCCCGGATCGCCTCCTCGGCCTCCTGGCGGCTGAAGCCCTCGAGCGTCCCGGTGACGACGACCGACTTGCCGGCCAGCGGCCCGC
>DASTEU010000129.1:0-6538 GCA_035709325.1 Candidatus Limnocylindrales bacterium
CGTCGGGGCCGCCGGGATCGCGTCCGCGCTCGCCGCGATCGGGGCGATCCGCGACCAGGTGATCCCGCCGACCGCCAATCTCCACACGCCGGACCCCGACTGCGACCTCGACTACGTGCCGCTGACCGCGCGACCGGCCCGGATCGACACCGTGGCCGTCAACGGGTTCGGGTTCGGCGGCCAGAACGCCGTCGCGATCTTCCGGCGCCTGACCGACTGACACCGCGGCGCGGTCGTCGCCACGGCGCCCGGCTTCGCCGCTAGACTCGCCACATTCCCGGATCCGTCGCGCCGCGACACCGTCACGCCGCCGGGGGAGGCCGGCACCCGGCCGCCGCGGGTGCCCTGGAGGTCCGATGAGCGCCGCCGCCGAGCCAGCCCCGTCGCCCCTCGCCGTGTTCCGCCGCCGCGACTTCCGGCTGCTGTGGCTGGCCCAGCTCGTTTCGACGGCCGGCTCGGCCCTGACCGACATCGCCGCCGCGATCTACGTCTACCGCGAGACCGGCTCGGCTCTCGCCGTCGGCCTGACTCTGATGGCGACCGCAGTGCCGAGCCTCGTCGTCGGCCTGCTGGCGGGCGTCTTCGTCGACCGCCACGACCGAAAGCGGATCATGGTCGTCACCTGCCTCGTGCAGGCCGTGATCGTCTCGGTCATCGCGTTCGTGATCGGGATCGACGCGATCGCCCTGCCGGGTCTCTACGCCCTGCTGCTCCTCAATGCGGGCGTGAAGCAGTTCTTCGACCCGGCCCACGACAGCCTGATCCCGGAGATGGCGAGCGACGAGGAGCTGGCCGCCGCGAACTCGTTCCTGTCGATCGCCGCGTTCGGCTCGACCGCGATCGGCTTCGCCGCGGCGGGCCTGCTCGCGAGCACGGTGGACCTGTTCTGGGCGTTCATCATCGACGCCGCGACGTTCGTCGTCTCGGCCGCCTTCATCGCCCGGATGGGCCGCTACGACATGCCGGTGCCCGAGGAGGAGGCGTCGGTCTCGGTCATCGCGGCGAACCTGAAGTCGGGCATCTCGACGCTCTTCGGGACGCCGGTCATCCGCTCGCTCTTCGTCGTCGGCGCGCTGATGTTCTTCTCGTTCGGCCTGTGGAACGTCCTGCTCCTGCCGTTCTCGATCGAGGTGCTCGGCGCCACCGAGTTCGAGTACGGCCTCCAGGAGGGCCTGACGTCGGTCGGCTTCGTGGCGGGCTCGCTGTTCATGGCCCGGTTCGCGAGCAAACTGCCGGAGCCGGCCTGGGTCGTCGTGGCGATGGTCGGGATGGGCGTCGCCGGGATCTTCTACGCCCTCGCGACCTCGGTGCCGGTCGCGATCCTGCTCGTCACGGTCACCGGCTTCTTCAACTCGCCGGCCTCGGTCGCTCGCTCCGTCCTGCTCCAGCGCAACACCCCCCGCGAGATGCGCGGCCGGGTGTTCTCCGCCTTCTACGTCCTGCGCGACGTGATCTTCCTCTTCGGGATGGCCGGGGCCGGCATCGCCGACCTCGTCGACATCCGCCTGCTTATCGTCGTCGCCTCGTCGCTGCTCCTCGTGTCGGCCGTGTTCACCCTCGTCGCCCCCGGCATCGGCGTCGCGACGTGGCGGGCCGCGAGCGCCCGGCTGCGCGCCGCGGCGACGGCGCCGGCCCTTGCCGGCGTGCCGGTCCGGGCGGCGACGACGGGCGACTTCGACCGGCTCGCGGTCCGTCTCGGCACGTTCGGGCTCCTCACCCCCGAGCAGCGGGGCGAGTTCCTCCGCGACGCGGTCGTCAGCGACGTTCCGGCAGGCACCCGGATCGTCGAGCACGGCGAGGCGGCGTCGACCGCCCACTTCATCCTCGACGGCGCAGCCACCGCCGGCATCCCCGAGGAGGGCGGCTATCGCGGACTGTCGACGATGGGCGCCGGGGACTTCTTCGGCGAGATCGCCGCGCTGACCGGCAGTCCCCGGACGGCCGACGTCGTCGCCGACAGCGACACGACGCTGCTCACGGTCCCGGCCGAGGCGCTGCGAGCGACGCTGACCGTCCCCGAGATCCGGAGGCTCGTCCTCTCGACGCTCGCGACGCGCCTGACGCGGACCGAATCGGCCGACCTGCCGCGCCTGGCCGGCCTCGACCATGAGGCGCTCCGCGAACTGCGAACGCCGCGGCCCGAGGCCGAGGCCCTGCCGCGTTCCTACGCCGAGAGCTCCTGAGCCGGGCGCCTGACGGACCTCGCCGAAGGCGGCACACTCTGCCCATGCCGCTCAGACCTGCCGCTGCTTGGGGCGCTCTTTGGGCCACCGTCGACGCGCCGTGGGGCCCGGTCCACGTGGCGGCGACCGCCCACGGCGTCGTCGCCGTCGGGCTGTTGACGCCGACCGAACTGTTCGTCGCCGGGCTCGAGCGGCGCGTCCGCAGCGAGGTCCATGGGACGGGTGGGGGCGACGTGCGCACACGTGGCGAGGCCTCGAGCGCCGGCGCCGTTCTGGATCGGGCCGTCGCCGAGATCGAGGAATTCCTCGACGGCGGGCGGCGGGTCTTCGATCTGCCGCTCGACCTCGCCGACCGGCCGGCCTGGGATCGAGCCGTGCTCGGGGCCGTGCGCGAGGTGCCCTGGGGCGAGGCGACGAGCTACGGCGCCGTGGCCCGGGCGGTCGACCGGCCCGGCGCGGCCCGGGCCGTCGGCGGTGCGGTCGGTCGCAACCCGATCGCGCTGCTCGTGCCCTGCCACCGCGTGATCGCCGGCGACGGCTCGCTCGGCGGGTACGGCGGCGACTGGTACGGATCGCGCGAGGAACACCTCGCGCTCAAGCGCGAGCTGCTGGCCCGGGAGGGTGTGACGATTCGGTCGCGAGCCTGAGACGCCCCCGGCGGGATCGGAGGACGGAAGGGTGTGCCGTACCTGACAATCGGAGCGTCGGTTGCGGGATCGGATCGGGTCGCCGCGACGGCTAGGCTTCAGCCAGGAAGAGTCGGCGCATCGGCGAAACGGTGCGCACCCCCACAGGACATCGGACGGAGGACCGGCGATGGACAAGAAGAAGTTCCCGCGCGAGGGCGCGACGGGCGAGGACGAGTTGGTGCGGCGAGACGACGTCGAGGGCCACGGCTCCCAGCAGGTCGACGAGTTCAACCGAACCGGACCGGGCACCGGCGGCGATGCCTTCCCGCGGCGGCCCTCGAGCGGCGGCGAGCTGATCGACGACAACGACGTCGAGGGCCACCGGCTCATCTGAGCACCGTCCCACCCCGGACCCCCAGTCGCCCCGTCCGGCCTGCCGGACGGGGCGTTTCACGTGCGCGGGAGGTCGGCGGTCGCCGCGAGGATCGTCTTGATCTCGAACGGGCTGGCCTGCGGGTGGGCGGCCCGGATGCGCGCCGCGTAGCCCGCGAGGTGCGGCGCCGCGAAGCTGTTGCCGGTGGCGACGATCCGGCCGCCGTCCTTCCAGGCGACGTCGACGTCGAGCCCGTAGGCGCCGAACTCGACCGGCGGATGCGGGTTGTAGAACCAGACCGCCGGGTCGCGGACGTCGTGGGCGGCGACCGAGACGACCGCCGAGAACAGGGACGGGTAGCTCGCAACCGGGACGTTGTTCGCCGCGCAGATGAGCAGCGATCCGGCGAAGTACGCCCGGTCGGCCAGGTCGTGGAACGTCGCGAACATCGCCTCGCTGCGCGACGAGAGGCTGAGGTTGATGACCCCGATCCCCTCCTCGATCGCCCACTCGAGTCCGGCCGCGAACGCGGGGCCCTTGCCCCGGTTGTCGGGACCGAGCACCCGGACCGAGACCAGTTCGGCGTCGGGAGCGAGCGCGTGGACGATCGACGCGCAGGCCGTCCCGTGGCCCACGAGGTCGACCGGTTCGTCGTCGACGACGACGGCCTCGTCCCCGTCGAGCTCGACCCGCACGCTGCGGCGCAAGGCTCCGCCGAGCGCCGCGTGGCCGGCCTCGACGCCCGAATCCACGATCGCGACCGTCACGCCCCGGCCGCGCCCGTCGCCGAAGGCCCAGGCCCGATCGAGCGGGCCGAGGGGTGGCTGCCGCTGCAGGCCGTCGCGCCGGTCGACGGCGAACGGCGCGCTCCAGGCCGGCAGGCCGCGCTCCGGGCCGGCGCTCATCCCCGACCGCGTCGCCGCGAGCGGGCGACCGCCGTCCGCTCGGCCCGCCGGACAAGGACCGCGAGCAGCTCGCGGACGAGGTCGATCTCGGCCGGGTCGGCCGACCGAAGCCGAGCGATCTCGTCGGCGAGCGCCCACAGCGGGTCGTCCTCCGCGTCGAGCCGGCGGCTGACGTCGGCCACGATCGCCTCGACGTCCCCCGCATCGGCGCTGTCGTCGGCGGCGATCCGGGCCAGCGCGTCGCCGACGAGCGACCGGACGTCGCGCTCGAGGCGGCTCGCCCGGATCGCGACGGTCGCCTGCCTGGCGAAGACCGAGGCCAGCTCGACGTCGCGCAGGTCGAAGCCGGCTGCGCCGCGCTTGTCGAGCACCTCCAGGACGCCGACGGTTCCCTCGTCGTCGAGGAGCGGCACGGCGACGAGGGAGCGTGGAACGTAGCCCGTCCGCTCCGCCGCGTCCCGGCCGAAGCGCGCGTCGCGCTCCACGTCCGAGAGGGCAAGGGGCTGGCCGGTCGTGAAGACGTAGCCGGCCACGCCCTGGTCCGGCCCGATCGCGAGCCCGAGCACGCCCGCGCCCTGGCTCCCCGCGGCGACCACGAAGACGAGCCGATCCGAGGCGGCGTCGTGGAGGGCGAGCGAGGCCGCTTCCGCACCGAACAGGGCGACGGTCGCCTCCACGATCGAACGAAGCAGGGCCTCGCCGGCCGGGGGAGTCAGGCGGCCCGCGATCGCCGATCGCAGGACGATCGCCCGGAGGGCCTCACGCGCTCGTTCGGGGAGCCGGTCGCCGTCTCCGGGGAGCCGGTCGCCGTCTCCGGGGAGCCGGTCGTCGTTCGGCTCGGTCACCGCTCGACCGTGGCGGCCAGCCGATCGAGGTCGGCCACGACGAGGACGTCGCGTTCGAGACGGACGAGGCCCTCCTCGGCCAGGTCGGACAGGAGGCGGTTCACCGACTGACGCGACCCGCCGATCATCCCGGCCAGCTCCGACTGGGTGTACGGCCAGGGAATCCGCACCGCTCCGTCGGGCTCCAGAGGCCGGTCGGCCGCGAGCCGAACGATCCGCGAGGCGAGGCGGCCGGGCAGGTCGAGGAAGTGGAGATCCTCCACGTGGCCGGTCAGGCGGCGGATCTCGACCGCGAGCGACGCGAGCAGCGCCCTCCGAAGCGCGGGCTCCGTGTCGATCAAGTCGAGGAATGCCTCGCGGCGGAGGACGAACGTCTCGGTCGGCTCGACGGCCACGATCGTCGCCGAGTGGGGCGCGCCGTCGAGGAGCGCGAGCTCGCCGAAGAACTCGCCCGGCCCCAGCACCGCGACGATCGCGGGTTCACTGCCCTCGTTCGAGGGCAGGACGACCTTGACCGAACCCGAGGCCACGATGAACAGCGCGTCGCCGGGATCGTCCTGGTGGAAGACCGTCTCGCCCTTCCGGAAGCGGCGGGTCCGCAGGGCGGCGGCCAGCGCGTCGAGCGTCGCGTCGTCGGCGTGGCTGAAGAGGCCGCATGCGCGGAGCGCATCCCGCGCCATCGAATCGCCGAGCACCGCCATCCGCCTCCGTCGTCCGACCCGTCATCCATCCTACGCGGTCGAGCCCGCGTCGGGCATCGCGGGCGACGCGTCCGCCTCCCTTCCCGGCCGATCGGCTCGGGCGGTGCGTTCGGCACCGGAGGCTCAGGGCCGGGGCACAGGCCTCATCGGATAGAGACCCACGACGACCGGTGATCGGGGGTCGAGCGAGAGCTCGTAGCCGATCTCGCCGCCGCGAAGCAACTCGCCGAGCAGCCCGCCCTCACGCGCCGGCAGCCCGACGAAGACGCGCCCGTCGGCGAGGTCGACGGCCGTGACGTCGTCCTCGGCGCCGTTGATCCCGAACCGTCGCCGCAGCTCGTGCATCGGCACGTACGGCCGGCTCTTGATGAAGCGCCGCAGCTGGGGGGCCGTGCAGCCGGCCGGGGCGGCGTGCCCGTTCCCGGACGGAGCTTCGCGACGTGGCTCCTGCGGGACCTCGGCAGCCGCCGCGGGCGCCGCGGATCGAGCGGTCGGCTCGGCGGCGGGAGCGCTCGTCGGAGCCGGCCGGTCAGGCTGGTCCGGCGGGAGTTCGGGCCGCGTCGGGGGTGCGGCCTCGGCGGCGGGCTCCACTACGGGCTGCCGCTCCGGCGGCCCGGCCGGCGGCTCGATCCGCTGGCGTGTGGCGTCGGCCGGCGGCACGAGCGGCGTCGCCGGGCGCCGACCGGGCGCGTGCGACCGGTGCGACCGTCCGCCGTGATGGCGCCGGCTCATCGGCCGGGCCTGCCGGGTCGTTCGCCCGGCGAGGTGCGTGCGGCGGGGAGTCGCCGCGTCAAGCTCGAATGCATCGTGATCCGGTGTCGGATGGGTGGCCGGACAGGCGCACCGTTCAGAGGATGATACCGCAGGCCGTCTCTCAGCCGCCCCGGCAGGATGCCCCGAAG
>DASTEU010000130.1:0-10871 GCA_035709325.1 Candidatus Limnocylindrales bacterium
CGAGGAGACGACCCGGGCCTACGTCGCCCGGCTCGAATCGATGGTCGACGAGGAGCGGCTGCCGTCGGGCGACGACCTCATCTCCGAGATCGAGCAGTTCCTTCGGGACCGTGGCAGCGAGGGTCGCGAGCGGACCTGACGATGCCGTCCGCCCTGCCGATCGTCGCGGTCCTCAGGCGTCCTCCGGCTCAAGCTCCGCGAGGAGCGCCGCGATCTCGCGGGCGTTCGTCGTGCCGTAATTCGCGTAGCAGTTGTTGAACATGAGGTGGACCTCCTTCGCCTCGTTCGCGACGTCGGCGATCCGGGGCACCCATTCGGCGAGCTCGTCCCGCGAGTAGAGATAGCGGAAGCGCTCGGCCGGCGTGATGCCCTTCTTCTCCCATGTCTCGGCGTTGCGGCCGTGGAAGCGAACGAGCGCGAGGTCGGGCGAGGTCACCAGCACGTCCGGCGGCACGGAGCTCTTGAAGCCCTGCGGCTCGTCGACCATGACGAACGGGATCCCGCGGTCGGCGAGGAACCGGAAGGTCCGGTCGGCGTTCTTCTCGTTGAGCCACGAGCCGTTGCGGAACTCCACCGCGGCCTGCCAGCCGTCCAGCCGCTCGACGGCCTCCTCGATCTGGGCCCGGTTCTCCGACGAGGGAAAGACCCACTTCGGGTACTGGAGCAGGATCGAGCCCAGCTGGCCGCGGTGGGCGAGCGGCTGGAGGCCCTCGCGGAACATCGACCAGACGGCGTCCTGGAGTTCGCCGGGCAGGTCCTTCGCGTAGATCCGCGGTTTGGCCCTGAGTTCTTCGGGCAACTCCTCGCGGATCGCCTTCGGCAGCCGCTTCGTCTCGGTGCCCTGGCCCGTCATCAGCGCATGGGCCTTGATGTCGAAAATGAAGTCCGGCGGCGTCCGGTCGACCCACAGCTGGGCGGTCCGCTCCGCCGGAAGCGCGTAGTAGGTCGCGTCGACCTCCACGACCGGGAACGTCGAGGCGTAGTAATGCAGTCGCTCCTCGGCGGTGTCGGCGCCCGTTGGATAGAAGACCCCGGCCGCGGTCATCGTCGGGTCGGTCCACGAAGCGGTGCCGACGAGAACCCGGCCGCGGCCGCCGAACTCGATCGGCTCGGCCGCGGCGTTCTCGATGGGGGCCACCCTGGCGGCGGCCCGGTCCGGGCCCGGGTCGTGTGCCTCGAGCATGATGTCGGTCATCCGGCCTGCTCCTCCTGCAGCATTCCGTCCAAGTATCGCGCGCGAACCTGACGAATCCTGTCAACAACCGCCGTATCCTTTGGTCCGTGCGTGCGAGCCGCCTCGTCAACGTCCTGTTGCTCCTCCAGACCCGCAGCCGCATGACGGCAGCGGAACTGGCCGAGGAACTCGAGGTCTCCGTCCGCACGATCTACCGCGACGTCGAGGCGCTCGCCGAGGCCGGCGTCCCGATCTACGCGGAGCGCGGGCCGCACGGCGGCGTCCGCCTCGTCGACGGCTATCGCACACGCCTCACCGGCCTGACGGCCGACGAGGCCGAGGCGGTGTTCCTCTCCGGCGTGCCGGGTCCCGCGGCGGAGTTGGGGTTGGGGACGGTCGTCGCGGCCGCCCGCCTCAAGGTCATGGCGGCGCTGCCCCCGGAGCTGCGGGCCAGGGCCGGGCGCGTCGCCGAGCGATTCCACCTCGATGCTCCCGGCTGGTTCCAGCCGGACGAGCGGCTGCCCCACCTCGAGTCCCTGGCCGGGGCCGTCTGGGACACGCGCCTCGTCAAGGTCCGCTACCGGCGCGGCGAGCGTTCGGGGGAGGTCGACCGGCTGCTCGAACCGCTCGGGCTCGTGCTGAAGGGCGGCATCTGGTACCTGGTCGCCCGCTCGGGCGAGGACATCCGGACGTATCGCGTATCGCGGGTCCTCGAGGTCGAGGTGCTTCCCGAACGGTTCGAGCGGCCCGAGGCGTTCGATCTCGCCGCCCACTGGGCGAGCTCGACCGCGGCGTACGAACGGGACCGGGACATGATCGACGTCGTCTTCCGGGTGCCGGTCGCGCGGACCGACGCGCTCGGCGACGCCGTCGGGGCTCGCTTCCTGTCCCAGGCCGGGCGCCTCGCCGACCCCAGCCCGGACCACATGCGGATCCGGGTCAGGTTCGACTGGGTCGACGAGGCGGTCGTGGCGGCATTGCGGCTCGGCGGCGATGCAGAGGTGCTCGACCCGGACTGGCTGCGCCGCCTTGTCGTCGAGGCGGCCGAGTCGATCCTGTCGACCTACATCGTCGGATCGGTGGCCGGCCGGCCCGGCTGACTCCGGACCTGCTCGACGGGCCGCTTCCGATCGCCCCCCGCCGGGCCCGTCCGGAGCCAGGTCCAGGGCTCGGGTTCGGGCGGCTCGGCGGCCGTGACCAGGCGGGCCCGCTCGGCTTCCGCGATCGCTCGGTCGCGGTCCACCTGGATGGCCTTCAGGAGCTCGTCGATGAGCATGGTTTCCCCTTTCCCCAGGTCTTTCACTCTCGTCATCGATGCGCCTACCGTACCGGCCAATGTGTCCAGAACGTGTCAGGTATGAACGGCGACCCGCCGAGTCGTAATGCCGTTGGCACGAGGAGCGACGGCCAACCCCCTGTCGCGCGGGGCGCGGGTGACCGATGATGGCCCGCGCCGGCGTGTGGGCCGGGCCAGGAGGACTTCACCAATGACGTTCAACCCAGGAGCGCGGCTCGATCCCGATCAGGTCACCGACGTCCGCGGGCGGTCGATGGGTGGCGGGCGCGGCCTGGCCGTCGGGGGCGGCGGGATCGGCATCGTCATCGCCCTCGTTTACCTGCTGCTCGGCGGCGACCCGTCGGCCCTCGTCACCCCGGAGCCCGGCGGCGCAGTCCAGCCGAACTCGTCCGTGCTCGAGGAGTGTCAGACCGGCGCCGACGCCAACCAACGTGCCGACTGCCGGATCGTCGGCTTCGTCAACAGCATCCAGGACTACTGGACCGAGGCCTACCGCAGCGGCGGCGGGACGTACCGCCCGGCCGAGCTGTACCTCTTCAGCGAGGGCGTGAACACCGGCTGCGGCTCCGCCAGCTCGGCGGTCGGCCCGTTCTACTGCCCGCCGGACCAGTCCATCTACATCGACCTCGGCTTCTTCGAGGACCTTCAGTCGCGGTTCGGCGCGAGCGGGGGGCCGCTCGCGGAGGCCTATGTGGTCGCCCACGAGTACGGCCACCACATCCAGAACCTCGAGGGGATCCTCCAGGCCGGGGGCGGCGGCAGCGGCGCCGAGAGCCGGGCCGTCCGAACGGAGCTCCAGGCCGACTGCCTCGCCGGCATCTGGGTCAGCCACGCCGCGTCGACCGGATACCTCCGTGAGCCGAGCCAGGAGGAGGTCAACCAGGCCCTGAGCGCCGCGGCCGCGGTCGGCGACGACCGAATCCAGTCCAAAACGCAGGGCCAGGTCAACCCCGAGGCCTGGACGCACGGGTCCTCGGAGCAGCGCCAGCGCTGGTTCCTGACCGGCTACGAGTCCGGCGACCCTGCCACCTGCGACACGTTCCGGGGCGACGTCTGAGCCGGTTCGAACGGTGACGGCGGCCTCGGACCGGAGCGACACGGGCGGCGACGCTCGGCCCGACAGGGGCGGCGACGCGCCGCGCGCGCTCGCGGGCGAGGTCGTCGGCGAGAGCCGCTCGGAGCGCTTCCGGGCGTTCGAGCGCCGGTACGCCGCGGTGAGCCGCGTGCTCGACGACTTGGTCCCGATTCCCGGCACGAACCAGCGGATCGGGCTCGATCCGGTCATCGGGCTCGTGCCGTGGGTCGGCGACCTGATCTCGGCGGGCGTCGGCTTCTGGCTGATCGCGGAGGCCGCCAGGTTCCGGATCCCGACCGTCGTGCTCGTCCGAATGGTCCTGAACACGCTCGTCGACCTGGCCGCCGGAGCGGTCCCGATCCTCGGCGATCTGTTCGACGTCGTCTCACGCTCCAACAGCCGGAACCTCGCCCTGTTCCGACGCCACGCCACCGATCCCGGCGCCTCGACCACGAGCCACACCGCGTTCCTCGCCGGGCTCCTCCTCCTCGTGGTCGGTCTCGTGTGGCTCGTGACCGTCGCCATCGGCTGGCTGCTCTCGATCGAGATCCCGGTCCCGTAAACGACGCGTCACGTCGGGTGACGCCGTTCGGGCGACACGGTCGTCCAGCCCCGTCAGGCCGAGAGACGTTCCTCGACGGCGGCGAGCGCCTCGGTCAGGGTCCGGTCGCGGGCCGTGCTGGCCGCCTCGATCCGCAGCCGGACCGGGATCGCCGCGCCGGCGAACCAGACCTCGCAGGCGCGCCGGGCTCGCTCGACGTAGCCCCGGGCGTCGCGTTCGCTCGTCTCGGGCAGGAGGACGTGGAAGCGGTTCGGGGCCACTCGGGCGATCCGATCGGTCTCCCGGGCCTCGCGGCGCAGGGTGTATCCGATCGGGCCGGCGAGGCGGTCGATCTCCTCGACCTGGGCGCGGCGGGCGGTCTCGGCGGCGGGCCCGATGCGGGTCGGCTCGTCCATCGTGAACTCGACCGCGACGACCGTTGCCGGCCGGCCGTAGCGTTCGGCACGTGCGGCCTCACGCTGGACGGCGGCCACGAAGTCGGTGCGGGTGTCGAGCGACCGGTCGGCCGGGGGCGGGGCCGAGGCGGACCGGCGGCCGCCTGTCCGATTGCGCCACCGCGGACCGGACAGGAACTCCTCGATCTTCTCGGTGACCCGCTGATCGTCCGCGTGACGGACGACGAAGCGTCGCGGGCGGTGGCGCCGGGGCGGCTGCGGGGCGGAGGGATCGTCGGGCATGGACTCTCGTGGTCGGCGTTCGGGGGTGGTCCGGCCAAGGATACCGGCGGCGCGCCGATCGGGCCGGGTCCCGCGCCAGCCCGGACGATTCGTGCGGTTGACGGATAGCCGCGAGGGCCCACCATGACGACGTGCGCTCCCGTCGGCCGCTCGCCCTCGCCGCCGCGCTGACCCTGTCGCTCGTGACGGGCGTCCTGCCGGCGGCGGCCGTCGTCTACGAGTTCCCGCCCGGGTTCCTCGGCTTCCACACCTACCAGGAGATGGCCAACGAGACCGCCGCCGCGGCGGCCGCCTACCCGGCGATCGTCAGGCGCTTCTCGATCGGGCGCTCGCACCAGGGACGCGAGCTGTGGGCGGTCAAGGTCTCCGACAACGTCGCGAGCGACGAGCCCGAGCCGGAGGTCCTCTTCGACGGCCTCCATCATGGCAACGAGCACATGAGCCTGGAGATGACGCTGGCGATCCTGCGCTGGCTGACGACCGGGTATGGCTCGGACGCCCGGATCACGGCCCTCGTGAACACGCGCGAGATCTGGATCGTGTTCGCGATCAACCCCGACGGCGCGACGTACGACATCGCGAACCGGACCTGGCACCACTGGCGCAAGAACCGCCAGCCGACGCCCGGCTCGACCGCGATCGGGACCGACCTGAACCGGAACTACGACTACCGCTGGGGCTGCTGCGGCGGTTCGTCATCGAACCCGACGTCCTCGCGCTACCGCGGTCCGTCCCGCTTCTCGGCGCCGGAGTCGCGGGCGCTGCGCGACTTCGTCATGAGCCGGGCCCTGGCGGGGGGCCAGCAGATCCGAACCGCGATCAGCTTCCACACGACCGGTCGGCTCATCCTCTACCCGTACGGCTACACGAAGACCGACGTCCCCGACGACATGAGCGCCCTCGACCAGCGGACGTTCGTCGCGATGGCGAAGGCGATGGCGGCGACGAACGGCTACAAGCCCGAGCAGGCGAGCGATCTCTACATCTCGTCCGGGACGTCCCGCGACTGGCTGTACGGCCGCTACCGGATCTTCTCGTTCACGTTCGAGCTCTCGCCGAACACCGCGTCCTACCCGTCGGACGAGTCGATCCCGATCGAAACCGAGGGCAACCGCGAGGCGATCCTGTATGCAATCGACCTGGCCGACTGCCCGTACCGGGCGATCGGCCAGCCGGTCCGGCGCTGCAGCGTCGTCGCGGCCGGCGGCTGAACGCCGGGTGGGCTCAGGCCCCCTTGCCCTGCGCCCGGAGCTCGGCCTTGTAGGCGCGCTTGCCGGCCTGGTAGGTCGCGAGCGCCTCCGGCGAGTCGACGTCGCCGAGCGTCATGTGGCGTGGCGCGAACGCCTCCCAGCCCGGCGGCGCGACCTTGAGCTGCTTGCCGAGGATCGCGACGAGCGTCCCGGCCTTCATCGGCCCGATGCCGGGCAACGCGAGCAGCCGCTCGTGGAGGGCCTTGCCGTCGGCCGCCTCCGTCCAGACCCGCCGGGCGTCGCCGCCGTAGCGCTCGACGATCGCGGCGCACAGCTCCTGGACGCGGCGCGCCATGTTGCCGGGGAAGCGGTGGAGCGCCGGCCGTTCCCGGAACGCGGCATCGAGTCGATCCGGCTCCATGGCGGCGATCGTCGCCGGGTCGAGGCCGCCGATCCGCCGGCGCAGCTCGAGCGGACCGCTGAAAGCCTTCTGCAGCGGAACCTGCTGGTCGAGGACAAACCCGATGAGCAACGCGAGCGGGTCGCTCACGAGGAGGCGATCGGCCTCGTCGTCGCCGGTGAAGGGCAGTCGGTCGGTGGCGGGTGTCGCGGGTGTCGGGCTCATGACTGCGATGATAGCGCCGGGCATCCTCTCCCCTGGCGCTCCGCCCATCACGGCGCTCCTCGCCGATCGTTAGGATCGGCGGATGGCCGAACACATCGTCATCGACGCCGGCGCGGTCCTCGACGTGCGGACCGGCCGATCCCTCGCGAAGCACCGCATCCTCATCGCGGGCGACCGGGTCGAAGCGATCCTCGGGCCGGACGAGACGATCCCGGACGATGCCCGACGGATCGACCTCGGCAACCTGACGGTGCTGCCGGGGCTCATCGACTGCCACACGCACCTGGTCGGCGAGCTCGAGTTCAGCGGCGTGCCCGGCGCCTCCACGTCGGCGGCCGAAGAGGCGTTGGTCGGGGTCCGCAACGCACGGGCGACGCTCGAGGCGGGATTCACGAGCGTGCGCGACGTCGGGACCTACCGGGCCTTCGTCGACGTCGCGCTTCGCGACGCGATCGAGATGGGCTGGGTCTCCGGCCCGCGCATGCAGGCCGCGGGGGCGTACATCACGGCGCCCGGCGGCGGCGGCGAGGTCACCGGGCTCGCCCGCGACATCGTCCTCCCGGCCGACCTTCGCTTCGGCGTCGTCCGGACGCCGGGAGAGGCTCGCCAGCGCGTCCGCGACCTTGCCGCCGGGGGCGCCGACGTGATCAAGCTCATCGTCACCGGCGCCGTCCTCACCCGCGGCACGCGGCCCGGCGTCGTGGAGCTCGACGAGCCGACGGTCCGGGCCGCCGTCGAGGAAGCCACGGCCCACGGCCTGTTCGTCGCCGCCCATGCTCACGGTGCGGCGGGCATCAGGATCGCCGCCCGGGCCGGCGTCCGCTCGATCGAGCACGGATCGCTCGTCGACGACGAGGGAATCGCGCTCCTCGCGGAGTCCGGGACGTACCTCGTGGCTGACCTCTACGACGGGGACTGGATCGCCGAGGTCGGCCGGCGCGATGGCTGGCCGGCGGAAACGATGCGCAAGAACGACGAGACGACCGACGCGCAGCGGGCGGGCTTCCGGAAGGCGGTCGAGGCCGGCGTGCGCATCGCCTTCGGCACCGACAGCGGCGTCTACCCGCACGGCCGGAACGCCCGGCAATTCGCCTACTACGTGAAGTACGGGCTGAGTCCGCTCGAGGCGATCAGGTCGGCGACCGTCCACGCTGCCGAGCTGATGGGCTGGGCGGACCGCGTGGGGGCGATCGAGCCGGGCCTGGCCGCCGACCTCGTGGCGGTGGCCGGCGATCCGCTCGCCGACGTCGGGCTGCTGAGCGATGCCGCCTTCGTCATGAAGGGCGGGTCGGTCGTGCGCGATGCGCGGGATCCCGCGTCGGGCCGAGCCCCTCGCTCCGCTTCGCGCTCGAACTACTCCCCGGATGCGTAGAACGCCGCAGGATCCGCACGGCAGGGCGTTCCTGAGCCGCGTTTACTCGCCCTTGTGATATTCGGACGCCAGAAGGCGGTCAGGCCGCGGTCCATGCGGCCGGGTAAACCTCCACGGAATATTCCGGTCGGCAGCGGCCGCGCGGGACCGCCCGGCGGCCGGGGTGCCCGCCTTCGGGGCGCCCAGGAGCGCGGTCCCGAGCGAGATGAGGCCACGCCCAAGGGTCGTCCGGGCCCGGTCCGGCAGTCCCGGCGAGGGGGCGGTCGTGGCGGCGAGGAACCGTTCGGTCCGGATCGATTCGATCTGGCGATCGAGCTCCTCGCGACGGAGGCGAGCGGCGTCGTAGCTGTCGTTCATCGGGCAGGTCCTTCAGGCTTCATTCGAGGGTGATCCGGACGCTTTCGTCGTCGTCGTCGACGGCGACGAGGGGTCCGGTCAGGCCGTGTTCGAGCGCTTCGCGGATCCGCCTGACCGTGTCATCGGAGAGGCCCGGGACCCGATCGAGCGCCATCCGGCCGAAGGCCAGCGGGACCCGCAGGTTCACGATGCTCCGGCCTCCTCCGGTCACCTGGATCCGGAGCGCGTGTGGCTGGCGACCGGCCGGTTCGTCGGCGGACCCGGCCTCGCCGGGGGCGTCGTCGGCGTCGGCGTCGGCCGCCGCGAGGGCATCGAGAACGGGTGCCGCTTCCTCGGCGGTGAGGCGTCCCTCGGCCACGAGCCGGAGGACCTCCTCGATCGGATCAGGCATCGCCCGCCTCGTCGAGCCGGGCGAGGCGATCGGTTGCCTCGGCGATATCGATCTCGCCCCGCTCCAGTTCGCGGAGGATCGCGAGGCGGGCGGTCTCCGGGTCGTGGAGCGTGCCCCGGCCCGTGGCGTCGGTCTCGCGGGGCTCAGGCGGCTCGGGCGCCTCCGGCCGCTCCGGCGGCAGGGGCGGCTCGGGGGGCTCCGGCCGCTCGGGCGGCTCGGGCGGCTCGGGCGGCTCGGGAGGCTCGGGCGGCTCGGGAGGCTCGGGCGGCTCGATCATCGTGGAGCGTCCTCCGCCGCCGACGACCCGCAGGTCGCCCGAGACCGACTTGAACTGGACCTCGATCGTGCCGTCGCCGATGACGATCGAGCGGCGGCCCGGCCGGCCCTCGGAGCGGTGCGGGAGATCGCTCCTGATGTCCCCCGAGATCGTCTGCGCCGCGACGCGGACGCCGCGATCGGCACTGAGGAGCGCGTCGCCGCTGAGCGTCTGGATCGCGTGGGGGCCCGGCCCCAGTTCGCTCGAGACGCGGAGATCGCCGCTCGTCGTCGTCAGGCGCAATCGGTCGACGATCCCGCCTTCCACGGTGACGTCGCCCGAGACCGACCGCCCGATCAGCCGCAGCGACCCGGCGATGCCGACCGCGATGTCGCCCGATACGGTCTCGACGATGAGTTCTCCGGCGGCCTCGTGGACGGCAGCGTCGCCCGACGCGGTCCTGAGGTGCTGGTCGGCTTGCAGCCCGCTCGAGGCGATGTCGCCGCTGGCGGAGCGTACGTCGACCCGGGCGCCGCGCGGGGCCTCGATCGCGAGGCGGAGGTCGCGCCGACCACCGATGACGATCTCGACTCCCAGGCCGCGGAGGCTGCTCGGCTGGGCGATCCGGAGGCTGCCCTCCGCCCGCTCGACCTCGATGTCCGAGGGCAGCGGTCCGCCGGCCGCGTCGCGGACGCGGACTTCGTCGCCGTCGACGCCGATCAACTCGACGTCCCAGGACGCGACCTGGACCGTGAGGCTGCCGCCCTCTCCGATCGCATGGACGATCGGGCGGGTCTCGGTATCGTTCGTGGTCATCGGTTCCTCCCGAGTGCGCGGATGGCGGCAGCGGCCTGGTCGGCGCTGATCTCGTGCCGGGCGAGCCGCTCGAGGATCTCGCGGCGGCTCGTCCCGGTGGGTGGTTCGTCGGCCGGCGCCGCGGCCTCGCCGGTGTCGTCGTCGCCGCGGGCCCCGAAGCCGAGCGCCCGAACGAGGGCCTCGACGCGTGAGCGGACCGTGGGATAGGAGATACCGAGCTCGCGCTCCATGTCGCGGAGATTGCCGCGTGACCGCAGGAAGCTCTCGAGGAGGGCCAGCTGGTCCCGTGAGAGGCGGCCGAAGCGGCCGACGCTGAAGTCGCCCTCGAGCGTCGTGCCGCAGCTTCGGCAATGAAGCCGGGTCACGGCCAGCTCGTTCGAGCAGACGGGACACGTGGAGATCACGTCGTGCGGCATGGAGTCCTCATGGGTGCGTGGGACTCACAATATCGGGTGTTGCTTGCGAAATGTCAAGGTCTCTTTTCTCTTTAGCGCAATTCAATGCCAAGGGATGACGAGATGGACCGGAAATCCATCTCGCCGCGGACGATCCCTCGCGGTCGCCGATCGAGCGGCCATCGCGGGCCGCGACATCCTTCGCCCCGGGACGGACGGCCGGGGGGCGGCTACGATGAGCCGGCACGAGGGGACCGATGACCGCCGATTCCGATCGAACCGGGGACTCACCGGGCGACGGCGCCACGCCCGGCGCCGAGGCGACCGTCGACGGGCGCGTGCAGGAGCGTGCTCCCCGGCCCGGCGCCGGCGGACGCGGCCGGCCGGCGAAGCTGCTGCCGCCGGCCGACGCGTTCGGCACCCTGTCGCGGCCGGCCCTCGAAGCCCGCCTTGCCGAAGGCGCCACCCGGCGGCTCACGATCCTCGTCGGCGGCGCCGGCTTCGGGAAGTCGACGCTGGCCGCCCGGGTCGCCGACGCCCGCCCGACCGCCTGGTACACGCTGGACGCCGGCGATCGCCATATCGGCACGCTCGCGGCCGGCATCGTAGCGGCGCTGCGGGTCCGGCTCCCCGACCTGCCGGAGGACCTCGCCGACCCGGTTGCGAGCTCGATCGAGGCGAGCG
>DASTEU010000131.1:0-3446 GCA_035709325.1 Candidatus Limnocylindrales bacterium
CAGCAGGTCGGCGCGGGACCGCGCGTTCAGGACCGCCGACGGCTCGACCCAGGCCCGCCGGGCCTGCATCGTTCCCCAGCGGACGTAGTCCAGCTCGCGGGTGTGGTGTGCATCCGAGTCGATCGTCAGGATGCAGCCGGCGGCCACCGCTCGCCGGGCCCGATCGGCCGACAGGTCGAGCCGATGCGGCGAGCCGTTCATCTCGAGCGCCGTGCCGGTCCGGGCCGCCTCCGTGTACACCACCTCCCAGTCGAGGTCGAGATCGTCGCGGCTCTGGATCATCCGCCCCGACGGGTGGGCGACGATGTCGACGTGTGGGCTGCGGATCGCGTTGAGCGTCCGGCGCGTCAGCTCCTCGCGCGGCTGGCGGCGCGAGACGTGGACCGAGGCGACGACGACGTCGAAGCGGGCGAGGAGTTCGTCGGGGTAGTCGAGCGCCCCGTCGGCTCGCACCTCGAGCTCGCAGCCGTGGAGCAGGCGGAAGCCCTCGGGCGGCGTCTCGGGCGGTGCGCTGCCCTCGCGCTCCTCGCGCTCGAAGCGGGCGTTCAGCCCCGCGATGATTGCGCGCTGCTCCTCGACCCGGTCGGGCGCAAGGCCCCGGGCGATCGCGAGCGACATCGAGTGGTCGGTCAGGACCTGGTAGGCGTAGCCCAGCCGGCGGCAGGCCTCGGCCATCGTCTCGATCGACTGGGCGCCGTCGCTCCACTCCGAGTGGGTGTGGCAGTCGCCGCGGAGGTCGGCCTGACCGATGAGCGCCGGCAGGCGGCCGTCCCGTGCCGCCTCGATCTCGCCGGCGTCCTCGCGGAGCTCCGGCTCGACGTAGGCGAGCTCGAGGAACCCGTAGACCTCCTCCTCGGTCGCGAACGTCCGGAGTTCCGCGTCCGGTCCGGTCAGCGGCTCGCCGTCCTCGCCGATCCGGAGGAACCCCTTCTCGGACAGGCTCCAGCCACGGTCGCGGGCGATCGCCCGGAGCCGGACGTTGTGCTCCTTGGACCCCGTGAAGTGGACGAGGTACGTGCCGGCTTCCCCGGGCGGCATGAGCATGAGGTCGACCTGCGGCCCCCGAAGCAGCCGGACGGCCGCCTTGTGGCCGCCGTGGTTCACGACCGATTCCACTGCCCCGAGACCCGTGAAGCGGTCCATCAGGGCCGAGGGGTCGTCGGTCTCGGCGAGGAGGTCGAGATCGCCGATCGTTTCGCGTCGCCGCCGGTAGGAGCCCGCCGGGACGATCCGGCGAACGCCGGGCGTACCCTCGATTGCCGCGACCAGGCCCGTGACGAGCTCCTCCGCGCGGTGGATGAGGAGCCGCGTCGGGCGCGTCTCGAGCTCGGCGATCCCCTTGAGGATCAGGCCCTCCGTCCGGACCGACATGCCTTTCAGCGTCCGGAGCGTCCCGGCCTCGGCGGCGCGGCGGAGGTCCTCGATCGTCTCGATCCCCAGCTCCTCGTAGATGAGCCGGACCGACTTCGGGCCGAGGCCGGGGATCCGCAGCAGGCCGACGAGGCTGGGCGGCACCTCGTCGCGGAGCTTCTCGTGGAAGGCCATCCGGCCGGTCGTGACGAGCTCGGCGATCTTGTCGCTGATGGCCTGGCCGACGCCGGGGACCTTCGGTGCGTTGCCGGATCGGTAGGCGGCGACGAGGTCGACGGGGCTGCGCCCGATCGCATCTGCGGCGCGATGGTAGGCGACGGTCTTGAAGACGAGCTCGCCCTTGACCTCGAGCATGTCGCCGATCTCGTGGAAGATCCGGGCCAGGTCGCCGTTCGTGAGCTCGGCCCCGTCGGCGCCGTCGTCGGGATCGGCGTCGTGATCGGGCGGCGGGTCCGCGGCCGGTCCGGCCCCGGCATCCTGCGAGGCGTCGGCCGGGGCGCTGTCCGCGGGGCTCGTATCGGCGGCGTGCTCGTCGGGCATCGCGGCCGATGGTAGCGGCTCCGCGGCGGGAGCCGGCCCGTTGTCAGGCGGCGGCGACGACGCGATCGCGGCCGGCGCGCTTCGCCTCGTAGAGGGCGCGGTCCGCGTCGGCGACGATCTCGTCGATCGGCCGGCCCGGCGACGCGGCAACCGCCACGCCGACCGATACGCTCGCGCCGGCCACGCCGACCCGGCTCAGGTCGAGTCCGGCCACCGACTGGCGGATCCGTTCGCCGACGTCGACGGCCTCGGCCGGGCTCGGGTTGCGCAGGATGACCGCGAACTCCTCGCCGCCGAAGCGCGTCGGGACGTCGTCCTCGCGGACCGCCCGGGCGATCGCGCCGGCGACCGCCCGCAGGACCTGGTCGCCGACGGCGTGCCCGTGCGTATCGTTGAGGACCTTGAACCGGTCGATGTCGACCATGAGCACGCCGATCGTGTCCTCCGAGCGGCGGCGGCGCGCGAGCAGCGCGCAGAACTCGTCGAAGTAGCGGCGGTTCGGCAGACCGGTGAGGGCGTCGGTCGAGGCGCGGGCCTCGGCGGCACGATGGGAGTAGGCCCGCGACAGGGCCGCCGACGCCTCGGCCGCCGAGCCGGCGAGGATCCGCTGGGCCGAGGCCGGCCACGGTTCGGCCGTCCGGCGCGAGACGACGATCGCGCCGATCGTCGCGCCGTCGGCGGTGAGCGGCGCGGTCAGGGTGTGTTTGAGGCCGTAGACGCTGCGGGTCCGCGTCGCGATGCGCTCCGCCACGACGAGGGCCGGGTCGATCGGCCGCCGGGCGAGCAGCGCGTCGACCGCGGCGGCCGCGCCGGCGGCGGTTCCCGACCCGGTCGGGCGCCGCGCGGCGGCCATGCCTCGATCGGCGATCCGCCGGTCGTGGGAGGCACGGCGCGTCGAACCTCCCCTGCCGCCCGGGCCGGCGAGGGCGACGAGCGCCGGCTCGGTACCCGGGCCGATCGCAATCGCGACCGGATCGCGACGGACGCGGGTAACGTCGGGCGGGTCCTCGAGGTCGGAGATCGGAAAAAGCGTCGACGAGGGCGGCCCCGCCGTCCGGGCGTTGACGAGCGTCGCCTCCAGGACGCGGGCGTCGGGTCGCCGGCGGACGACGACGATGTGATCCGCGCCGGTGCCGGTCCCGATCTCCTCGACGATCGCGTTCATGATCGCATCGGGCGAGACCGACCGGGACAGGCCCTGGAGGATCCGGGCGAAGCTCTCGGCCTCGGCGCGGCGACCGGCCTCGAGGGCCCGGACCGCGAACCGGTTCCGGACCGCGGCGAAGCCGACGACGACGATGAGCCCCGCGAAGACCCAGTTCATCGGGCGGTCGGGATCGAACACGACGCGGAACACCGCCAGCACGCCCAGGACGATGAACGCGCCGGCGAAGAGGAGCCATGACCGGTGGATCCTGCGATCCTCCGCGTCCCCGGTGCGCGTCCCAGCGGTCGGTGGTGTCACGTTCAGGGCCGAGCATGACGGTCCGGGGCCGTCCGCGTCCAGTCGTCCGGCATGGTACTCGCAGCTAAAC
>DASTEU010000132.1:0-4165 GCA_035709325.1 Candidatus Limnocylindrales bacterium
GGTATGGGACGCGTCGAGCGAAGGGCGACTCAACATTTGCCGGCGGGTTCAGCCATCGAGGGCGAGCAGGACGGCGCCGAGGACGACGACCGCCGACGCCGCGATGCGCAGGGCGGCCTCGCGCGCGCCGGCGGCCTCGCCGAGCCGGAGCGTCCCCCAGCCCGACGCGAGGACGATCGCCGACTCGCGGAGCGGGGCGACGGCCGTCAGCGGGGCGACGCTGAACGCGACGAGGATGAAGAGGTACGCGGCGAGGGTCATCACGCCGCCGACCGCCGCCTTCGGCACATCGACCGGCACGCCTCCGCGCGACGGATCGGCTCGCACGCGGTCGACCGTCGCGATCCCGGCCCACAGGAAGATCGTGCAGAAGGCCCAGATCATCCCCGCGTAGAGCCACGGCTCCACGAGCCGGGCGCCGACGCGGTCGACCGCCGAATACGACGCGATCATCACCCCGGTCGCGAGGGCGAACCCGACGGCCGGGTCGGGGCCGGGCCGCCCGGGAGCCGCGCGGCGGAGGAACCGCCACGGGCGCTGGAGCGCGAGCAGCCCGACGAGCAGGGCGGCGACCCCGGCGAACCCGAGCGTCCCGAGCTGCTCCCCGAGGACGCCGATGCCGACGGCGACCGCCAGGAGCGGTGCCGTCCCCCGAGCGATCGGGTAGACGACCGACAGGTCGCCTCGCCGGTACGCCGCCGCGAGAAGCGAGAAGTAGGCCGCTTCGAGGACGCCCGACACGGCACCGAGCAGGACCGCCTCGGGCGGGATCGGCGGCTGCCCGACGAGGAGCCAGCCGATCGCTGCGGCGGGCACGATGAGGACCGAGGCGGCCAGCATGCCGACCGCCGCCGCCCGAAGCGGGTCGCCGGCGGTCTTGAGCAGGACGTTCCAGGCAACGTGGAGGACCGCCGCACCGGCGACGAGCCCGAAGACAAGGGGATCCACCCCGGCAGTCTACGAAGGCGGGGTGGATCCGATTCGCCCGGCGGACGGGCGTGTGGGTCCCTGTTCGGGAGTCCGCCCTTGCCGGACCGAACTCAGGACGCGAGGTCGCGCCGACTGAAGCCCCAGGCCCCGATCGCCACGCCGCCCAGCCCGAGCAGGACGGACGCCACGATCCCGACGCTGTCCCACTGGCCGAGCATCGGCAGGCCGTAATGGGCGGTCAGGGCCAGCTCGTGCAGAACGGCCGGCAGGCCGAGCGGCGGAGCGATGATGTCGACGAACCAGATGAGGATCGTCAGGATCGCCACGGCCGGCGCCGCGTAGCCCGTACCCAGGACGCCGCCGATCGCGATGCCGATCCCGGCCATCGCGAGGGCGAAGAGCCCGAGCGAAAGCGTTCCCACGACCGGCGTCGCGATGTCGCCGCCGGTGATCAGCGCGCCGATCCCGACGCCGATCACGGCGAGGGCCGTGACGACGAGGATCCCGACGAGCACGCCGAGCCCGCCCGAGGTCACCCAGCGGCGGCGCGTGAGCGGCGTGGCGAGGAGCATCTCGAGGCGACCCGACGTCTCGTCGGACGCCCAGCTCGCGACGAGCGTGGCGGCCGCGAGGCCGGCGAGGATGAAGCCGAACTCGACGAACACGAGCTGGAGGAAGCCGCCGACCGACCCGATGTCGATGTTCGGGAAGACCGTCGCGAGCAGCGACGCGAACTCGGGCGAGTTGCCGAGCTGGTCGACGAACGATCGACCGGAGCCGGCGATCATCAGCCCGAACAGGCCGATCCCGAGTCCCCAGGCCAGGGCCGAGGGCAGGCCGTGCCCGACGGTCCGACCGGCCGGTCCCCGCAGGCCGACGAGCGCGCGGGGCAGGCTCGGGGTCGGGACCGAGCTCGTGACGCCGATGTCACGCCGGACGAACGCCTCGATCCCGACGACCAGCAGCGCGAGGGCGACCGCCGCCACCAGCAGGAGCGAGGGCCAGTTGTACACGCCCGCGAGCGGGATGTGGTCGGTCGTCCAGCCGAACCAGGTGAGGTTCGCGAACGGCGCGAGCTCCGGGATCGCGGCCTGGTAGCCGTTGAGGATGAAGCCACCGAACGTCACGGCACCGGCGATGCCGACGGCCGCGCCGCGGCCGAGGAACGGCGCGATGGCGAATGCCAGCCCACCGGCCGCGAGTGCAAGCAGGGCCAGCCACGACGCGTAGCCGGCAGCCGCGGCGACCGGGATCTCGTCGCCCGGGAGCGTCGCGAACGTGCCGACGACGAGGATCGACAGGAAGATCACGATCGTCGCCACGACCAGTCCCGCGATGTGGCCGAAGAGCTTCTGGAGGGCGATCCGGCGCCGGGAGGTCGGCGTCGCGGCGACGAAGTCGAGGCTGCCCCGCCGGGCCTCGGCGGCCAGCGTGCCGGACAGCGCCAGGATCGACCAGAGACTCGCGACGAGCGGGAAGAACGTGCCGTACTTGTACTGGACGTAGCCGCCCAGGGTCTCGACGTTGACGACCTTGCCGGCGAGGCCCTGCATGATCGGGGGGACCGACCGGATCAGATCACCGAGCTCCTGCCGTGACTCGACGGTCGAGAACTCGGAGGCAATTGCCCGGCTGACGCCGATGAGCAGGGCCCCCAGCACGACGCCCACGAGGATCGTCGCCCGGCGCGAGTCGCGAAGCGTCTTGCCGAAGACGCTGCCGAAGCCGTAGATCTTCTGCGCGAACGGGACCTGGCTGGTGGCAATCGCCGCCGGCTGGCGGCGGGCATCGGAGGTCATCTCAGGCCACCCGACCGGCCTCATGGCCGTACTGCGCCAGGAAGGTCTCCTCGAGCGACGGCTCGCGGCTGACGAAGTCGAGAAGCTCGTACCGGGCGGCCTCGCGGACGACCGGGGTGATCGAGCCGGCAACACGCATCCGGAGCAGGTGATCCTCGGCGGTGACGTCGCTGACGCCCGGCAGGGCCGCGAAGGCGCCGACGGGCACGTCACCCTGGAACCGCAGCTCCACCTGGTGGTGGGCAAGGTCGCGGAGCGCCTCGACCCGGTCGACCTTGACGAGCCGGCCCTCGCGGATGATCGCCACCCGGTCGCAGGTCTTCTCGACCTCGGACAGGATGTGGCTCGAGATGAAGATCGTCCGACCCTCGGCCTTCGCCTCGCGGATGACCTCGTAGAACGTCTGCTGGACGAGCGGGTCGAGGCCCGACGTCGGCTCATCGAGGATCAGCAGGTCGGGCCGGTGCTGGAGCGCGACCACGAGACCGATCTTCTGCTTGTTGCCCTTCGAGTACTCCTTGAACCGCCGGCTCGGGTCGATGTCGAGCCGCTCGACGAGCTGGGCCTGGTACGTCGCGTCGACGCCGCCGCGGAGGTTGGCGAAGTACTCGATCGTCTGACCGCCGGTCAGCTTGTCGTAGAGGGCGAACTCGCCCGGCAGGTAGCCGATCCGGCGATGGATCGCGGCCGGGTCGGCGTTCGTCTCGATGCCGAACACGAGGGCCCTGCCGGAGGTCGGCCGGAGATGGTCGAGGAGGACCCGGATCGTCGTCGTCTTGCCCGCCCCGTTCGGGCCGAGGAAGCCAAAGGCTTCGCCCTCGGTGACCGCGAGGTCGATGTCGATGATGCCCCGGTGGGCACCGTACGACTTCGTGAGCTTCTCGATCTGGATGGTGGCGGAGGTCATGTAATCCCTCTCTCGTGGAGCGCGTGACGGGCGTGGGCTTCAGGCGGGAATGCGATCCGACGGCGGGGGCTCGCCGGTCGCGGTCGGGCCGCCGCGTATCTGGGCATCCTTGAACCGCTCCACGAGGGCCGGCACCTCGCGCTCGAGGAAGGCGTAGGCGTCGTGGACCTCGCGGAGGCGTCTGCTGGCCTCCGGCGGACGGTCGGCCAGGATGCGGAGGCCCTGCTCCGTCACCTCGACGAACCGACGGAACGCCCGGCCCGAATTCGTGATCAGGGCATCGAACGTGCCGGGCGGGACGCTGAAATACTCGCGCCGGTCGCCGGGCCGGGTCATCCGCTTGATCATGCCCGCCGTTTCGAGCATCCGGGCCGTGCCGCTGATCGCACCGCGGCTGGCGCGGAGGGCGGTCGCCAGGTCGTCGGCGGTCTGCTCGGGCGGATCGCAGATCAGGAGCCAGCCCCACATCCGGCCGCCCATCGGGGTCATCCCGCTGGCGCCGAGGAACTGGCCCATCTCGGCCACGAAC
>DASTEU010000133.1:0-3561 GCA_035709325.1 Candidatus Limnocylindrales bacterium
GGCGGGGTACCTCGTTGCCGTGGTGGCCTCGCAGGTCATCTCGCCGATCGTCTGGGCCCACTATTCGCTCATCCTGCTCCTGCCGGTTGCGTGGCTGATCGAGCGCCGCCAGTGGTGGGCGGCGATCGTACCGATCTCTCAAGCATGGGTCCTCTTCCCGTTCATGCCGAACGAGATCCACCCGATCGGCTTCTACCTCGTCCTGCTCGCCATCCCGATTGTCGACTGGCGGACGGAGCGGCGAACGCCGGTCGCCCGCGCGAGTGTCGCCGGTGCGTGACCGCCTCCTGCGCGACGGCTATCTCGTCCTCGCGGTCGTCTTCGTCGGCCTCCGCCTCTTCGCCGTGGAGCCGTGGGCCGATAGCGTCGACGCGTACGCCTACTGGACGACCCGAGACGGTGACTTCTACGACTCGACCACGGGCCGGATCGGGGCATACCTCTACTCGCCCGCGTTCGCCCAGGCCGTCGCGCCCCTCGTCTGGCTGCCGCTCGCCGTGTTCACCGCGCTCTGGACGGCCCTCAACTGCGCAGCGCTCTGGTGGCTGCTCGGCCGGTGGGCGCTGCCATCGCTGCTCTTTCTTCCGATCCCCTTCGAGATCATTTCGGGCAACGTCCACCTGCTCTACGCGGTTGCGATCGTCGCCGGCTTCCGCTACGCCCCGGCGTGGGCACTGCTTTTCCTGACGAAGGTGACGCCGGGGATCGGGCTCATCTGGTTTCTCGTCCGGCGCGAGTGGCGAGCGCTGGCAGCCGTCGCCGCCGTGACCGGGGCCGTCGTCGCGATCTCGGTCGTCCTCGACACGGCCGCGTGGCGCCAGTGGATCGCGCTGCTGCAGGGCGATCTGGCCGACGTCGGGGGCAGCAGCCTCGAGACGCTCGGCTGGTACCTGCCGGTCCCGCTCATGCCGCGGATCCTCGGCGCGGCCGCGATCGCGGCCTTCGCCGGCCTCACCGACCGTCGCTGGCTCCTGCCGGTCGCGGTCACGCTCGCCTTGCCGGTCGTCTGGCTCAACGGCCTGGCGATCCTCACCGCGTCCGTCCCGTTGTGGCGCGAGCGAGCCGGTGCCTCCGTCGCGTCTCCGGCGGCGCCGTTGGGAGCCGCGGCGTGACCGCGGTCACCGCCCCTCCGCGCCGTCCTGCTGCCGCCGTCCTGCGAGACGGCCGGCTGGCCCTCCTGGCCGGGCTCGTGCTCCTCGTCGTCCTCGCGATCGGTCTCGGACCGACGATCCTGCGGGAGGCGACCCGCGACTGGATCGCCTACGACCAGGCGGCCGATCGGCTCGCAGCGGGGGAGCCACTCTACGTCTTTGAGCTCGCGACGCCCGACGACGAGTACTACCTCTACCCGCCGCCCGCGGCCGCGATTTGGGGCGCGGTCCCGAGCCCCGACGCGCTGCTCGTCCTCAAGGTCGTCGCCCTCGCGGCTGGAGGGACGCTCGCCCTCGTCGCCTGGCCGGCCGCCCGGCCCGGGGAGCGGGTCGCTCTCGCGGTCGCCCTCGCCGCCGCAGCGCTCGTGGCAGCTCCGAACCTGCACGACCTTGTCCTGGGCAACGTCATGGCCTTGTACGTCGGGGCCGTCGCGATCTCGCTCGCCCGTCCCGGCTGGCTCGGCGCCGTGCCGCTCGGCATCGTCTGTGCCGTGGCCCTCAAGCCGGTGATCGGACCGTATCTGCTCTGGCTCCTCGTCCGGCGCCGGGCCGATGCGGGCAGGGTCGTCGCCGTTGGACTCGCCGTCACCGCGGTCTTCGCCGTTCTCCTCGGCCCGGGCCGCTATGCCGAATACCTCGTGGCGCTGCCGCGGATGAGCGTCCTCGTCGACCTGCCGAGCGGGAATGTGGGGCTGAGCCTGATCTCGCGCGAGGTCGCGATCGTCGGCGTCGCCGCGGCGTACATCGCGACGGGCCTCGCCGCGCTTCGGCTCGACGCTTGGCGGGCCGCGGCGATTTCGATCGCGATGGGCCTGCTCGCCCAGCCGTCCATCGGATTCAACTACGCGGGACTGCTCTTGCCGGCGGTCGTCGCGCTCTGGGCGGCGGACCGGGTCGCCGGCTTCGTGGCGATCGTCGCCGTGCCGCTCGTCGCGGTCCTGAGCCCGCCGCTCGCCTCGATCGTGATCGTCGGGCTGGCAGTCGTCGGGCTGGACGGCCGGATGTCTCCGGCCGCGAACGGCTCCGGCGCCGTCGGCGAGGCCGCCCGATGAGCCTCGCCCGGCTGTGGGCAGCCCTCGCGATCCTCCTGCCAGTCCTCGGTGCCTTCATCGCGAACCTCTCGAGCGTCGATCTCGCCTACCACCTGCGGGCGGGGGCGGAGATCCTCGGCGGGGCCGGCATCCCCGCCCACGACACGTTCACGTTCACCGCCGCGGGTCAGCCCTGGCTCGACCAGCAGTGGGCCGCCCAGGTGGTACTCGCCGCCGTCTACGAGGTGAGCGGCTGGACCGGGCTCGTCGTCCTGCGGGCGGCGCTCGTCGGCGCGCTGTTCGGGCTGCTGTTCTTCGCCTGTCGCCTGCGCGAGGCCGACCTGCGGCGGGCCGCCTGGCTGACGCTCGCCGCGTTCGTCGTCTCGGCGGTCGCCCTCGCGCTCCGGCCGCAGCTCTTCGGGATGGTCCTCCTCGCCCTGACGCTCGTCATCGTCGCCGGCCGCCGCCGCTGGCCTCGGGCGATCTGGCTGGCCGTGCCGATCGTCGCAATTTGGGCGAATTTTCACGGCAGCTTCTTCCTTGGGCCGGTCGTCCTCGGCCTCGCCTGGCTGGAGGACATCCACGACCGGCGGCCGGAGGCCGGTCGGACGCTCGCGGCCACCGTCCTGGCGGCGTTGGCCGCTTTCCTCAATCCGTTCGGGTCGGCGGTCTGGGGTTATGCCCTCGGCCTATCCACGAATTCGTTCGTCACGGCCCGGATCACCGAATGGCAGCCGACCTCGCTGCGGACGGTGCCGGGCATGCTCTTCTTCGGCTCCGCGCTCGCGGTCGCCGTCCTGCTGGCTCGCCGGGCGTCCGCGATGACCTGGCCGACGCTCGCCTGGCTCGGCGTCTTCTTCGCGATCGGCGCGTTCGCGATCCGGGGCGTCGCCTGGTGGCCGCTCGGGGCGGCGGTCGCGGTCGCGCCGCTCCTCGCCCGGCCGGAGCCGGCGCCTCCGGCCAGACGGCGCATCGATCTCGAGCGGGTCAACGTCGGGATCGTCGCGATCATCGTGTTGGCCTGTGTCGCTCTCCTGCCGGCCTGGCGCCCGATTGACCCTGGCCTCGGGGCCCCGAACGGCGTCGTTGGCCACGCGCCGCCCGGGATCACCGCGGCCCTGCGCGAGGAGGCGAGGCCGGGCGACCGCCTGTTCAATCCGCAACCCTGGGGTTCGTGGTTCGAGTTCGCCCTGCCAGATGTGCAGGTGGCGATCGATTCGCGGATCGAAGTCTTCCCCGCCGAGGTCTGGAGCGATTACGAGACCGTGACCGGAGGCCGCGATGGCTGGGAAGAGGTCCTCGAGCGCTGGGACGTGACGATCGTCGTCGTCCCGGCCGACGACGACGCGTTCGCCGGGCGGCTTCTCGAGGTGGGCTGG
>DASTEU010000134.1:0-2590 GCA_035709325.1 Candidatus Limnocylindrales bacterium
CTCGGGCGACGCCGACGTCTGCCACCACGCCGGCTTCGGCTACGAGCTGGCCGGCGAGGGGGAACCGGCCCAGGCGCTGACGACGACGTTCCGGATGGTCAACGTCGACGTCGAGCGGCGGCGCTCCCTCTCGAGGGAGGCCTTCCACGCGCTGATGGCCGACGCGTCGGCGTCCGGCGAGTACGACCTGCCCCGGCGGGAGGGCAGCGACCACGTCACGCCGGTCGGGGGGATGATCGCGACGATCATGACCCGCCTCGAGTCGTTCCGGCGCGACGGCGACCGCGTGGTCAACGCGACCGATCCCGACTTCCTGACGAGGGCCGAGATCGCCGGACGCCGCCAGGCGCTCGAGTACGTCCGCTTCCTCGTCGAGCGGGTCCCCGTCTACGAGCGGGCGTCGCTCGTCGCCCTCGGCACCCAGATCGGCGTGCGCGAGACGCGGCGGGTCTTCGGCGACTACCGGCTCACACGGGAGGATGTCGTCGGCGCCCGCACGTTCGACGACGCGATCGGGCTCTGCGGGGCGCCGATCGAGGACCACCGCACCGGTCCCGACACGGTCTGGCAGTACCTGCCCGACGGGCAGGCGGTCGGCATCCCCTATCGGTCGCTCCTGGTGCGGGACGCGGCGAACGTCCTCGTCGCCGGGCGCTGCTTCTCGGCCACGCACGACGCCCACGCCTCGGTCCGCTCGATGGCCCAGTGCATGGCGATGGGCCAGGCGGCCGGCACGGCCGCCGGGGTTGCCGCCACGGCCGGCATCGACCCACGCGACGTCGACGTCGCGGCGCTCCGCGATCGGCTCCGGGACGACGGGGCGATCGTCGAGCTCGAGGCGGCCCGACCGGTCGCTCCGGGCGGCTCGCGATGAGCTTCGTGCGGACCGTGCTCGGCGACGTCGCACCCGACGAGCTCGGCGTGACCTACGCCCACGAGCACCTCGTGATCGACGGCGGACGGCCGGTCGAGATGGAGCCGGAGTTCGATCTCGGCGACGTCGGAGCGATGATCCGCGAGGTCGACGAGGCGGCGGCCGCCGGCCTGCGGAGCGTCGTCGACGCGATGCCGTGCGACGCCGGCCGGAACGTCATGAAGCTGGCCGAGATCAGCCGGCGGACCGGCGTCAACGTCGTCGCCCCGACCGGTCTCCACCACGAGCGCTACTACGGACCGGCCCACTGGAGCCATCGCCTGTCGGTCGACGAACTGGCCGAGCTGTTCGTCGCCGACGTGACCGAGGGGATCGACGCGAACGACTACTCGGGGCCGATCGTTCGGCGGACCGCGCATCGGGCCGGCGTCATCAAGGTCGCCGGCAGCGAGGGCGGCCCGTCGCCGCGCGACCGGCGGATCTTCGAGGCGGCCGCCGCGGCCCACCGCGCGACCGGCGTGCCGATCTTGACCCACTGCGAGCACGGGACCGGCGCCCTCGAGCAGGTGCGGCTCCTCGCCGACGAAGGGGTCGACGTCTCGCATGTCGCCCTCAGCCACGTCGACAAGGTCGTCGACCGGGGGCTCCACCGCGAGTTGCTCTCGAGCGGCGCCTTCGCCGAATACGACGGCTCGTTCCGCTGGGCGGCCGGCGAGCCGAACGGAACGTTGCGCCTGCTCGCCTGGATGGCCGAGGACGGTCTCGACGGGCGGATCGTCCTCGGGATGGATGCCGCGCGTCGGCGCTACTACCGGGTCTTCGGCGGGGCGCCGGGCCTCGCATGGTTGCTGACCGGCTTCAGCGAGGCCATGGCCGGTTTCGGTTTCGACGCCGCCGCGCGCCGGCGCCTCTTCGTCGACAACGCAGCGGCGCTCCTTTCGTTTGCCGGACCACCCACCCAACAGGAGGAACGATGAACGGCCACGCGATCACGATGCTCGGCACCGGGCTCATCGGCGACTTCTACACGAACACGCTCCACGGCCAGCGCGGACGTGACCGCGTCCGGATCGTCTACTCGCGGAGCGAGCCGCGAGGTGCCGCCTTCCGCGAACGCTGGGGCATCCCGGAGTCGACGACCGACATGGCCGCCGCCGTGAACCACCCCGAGACCGACGTCGTCGTCGTCGGCCTGCCGAACTTCCTCCACGAGGAGGCGGTCGGGCTCGCGGCGAAGGCCGGCAAGGCGGTCCTCTGCACGAAGCCCCTGGGCCGGACGGCCGACGAGGCGCGCCGCATGCTCGAGACCGTCGAGAAGGCAGGCGTCTTCGCGGGCTACCTCGAGGACCTCTGCTACACGCCCAAGACGCTCAAGGCGATCGCATCGGTCCGGGCCGGCGCCGTCGGCGACGTGACCTGGGTTCGGTCTCGCGAGGCGCACCCCGGGCCGCACTCGGCCTGGTTCTGGGACGGTCGGCTGACGGGCGGCGGCGCGATCGTCGACCTCGGCTGCCACTGCATCGAGATCGTCCGCAACTTCGTCGGCAAGGAGAACCGGCCGGTCGAGGTCCTCTGCCACACCGACACGCTCGTCCACCCGATCGCCGACGAGGACAACGCGATCGCCCTCATCAGCTTCGAGTCCGGGGCCATCGGCCAGTTCGAGGTCAGCTGGACGTTCCGCGGCGGGATGGACCTCCGCGACGAGGTCGCCGG
>DASTEU010000135.1:0-4797 GCA_035709325.1 Candidatus Limnocylindrales bacterium
GGCCGTCGAAGCCGGCCGGGCCGAACCCGAGGAAGCCGCGCCGAAGCGCCGGACGACCCGGCGCAAGGCGTCAACGGCCGAGACGTCCGTGGACGCCGTGGCCGGGGCGGACGGGACCGAACCGGCAACAGCTGAGCCGGCAACCGCAGCCGAGGCTGCGCCGAAGCGTCGCACCACTCGGCGGTCGACGGCGGCCGCCGCGAGCGACGCCGAGGCGACGGCGGAGGGCAGCGCCGAGTCCCCCACGCCGAAGCGGCGGACGGCACGGGCCACCAGCTCGCGGAGCACGACGACCCGGACGACAAGGACGTCGCGGGCCAAGGCAACCCCCGACGACTCGAGCGAATCGGGTGAGCCGGCCGCCGCCGCGGCCGGTTCGGGCGAGGACGCCGCGGCCGAGGCGCCCGCCCCGAAGCGCCGCACAACGCGCAGGAGGGCCGAACCGACCGAGCCGTCCTGATCGGCCGATGCCCACGGCAGGCGTCGGCCCGACGGCCGCGGGGGACGACGAGCCGACGGCCCCGGCAGGCGACGGGAAGGCGGCGCGGCTCCTGACCCGCGGTCACACGCTGGCGGCCGCCGCGGTCGAGGCGATGATCCGCGGCACGCCGCCCCACGCGATCGTCATCGCCGGTCCCGCCGGTGTCGGCAAGACGACGCTCGCCCTCGACCTTGCCGCCGGGTTGCTCTGCGACGCCCCGGATCCGGCGGCTCGGCCGTGCCGCATGTGCCGCGGCTGCGGGCTCGTCGCGCGCGGCAACCACGCCGATCTCCATCGCCTGGCGCCGTCGGGGCCGGGCAACCAGATCCGGATCGGCGACCGCTCCGACCCCGAGCCGGGCACGATTCGCCGGCTCATCGCCGACCTCGCCCTCCTGCCCGTGGAGGGCGGTGCCCGGGTCGCTCTCGTCGAGGCGGCCGAGCGGATGAACGAGGAGGCCCAGTCAGCGCTCCTCAAGACCCTCGAGGAGCCGCCGGCGGGTGTGACGATCATCCTCTGCGTCGACCGTGAGGACGCCCTCCTGCCGACGGTCCGCTCGCGCTGCATCCGCCTGCGCCTCGGTCCGGTCGCGGTCCGCGACGTCGAGGCCATCCTCGCCGACCAGGGCGTCGCCGATCCGCCCACCGCGTCGCGGCTGGCGCGGCTCGCGGGCGGCCGGCCGGGCCTCGCCCGGACGTGGGCCCTGGCGCCCGAGGCGGTCACCGCCCGGGCCGAGATCGCCCGGTCGCTCCTGGATCTCCTCGAACGCGGACCGGCCGGGCGGCTGGCGATCGGGCGCGACCTGCTGAGCCGCGCCGGCGACGTCGTTCGATCGCTCGACGCCGCGACCGCCGCTCCGACGCGGGCCGACGATGGCGGCGGGGGACGCCCGCGGCGCGGCGGGCGACGCGGCGCGAACGCACCCACGAGCGCACCGGCGCCGGCCGCGGCGTCAGCAGAAGCGGACGACGCCGCGGAGGCCGGCCGCGACACCCGGGCTCCGGCTGCCGAACGACGGCGCGCCGCGGCGGCGCTCGTGACGATCTGGCGGGACCTCGCCCGCGATCTGCTGCTCGTCCGGCTCGGTGAGGAGCGGCGGCTTCGCGATCCGGCCCTGATCGACGACCTGCGAACCGCCGAGGTGGCACCGACGGACGTCACCGCCTTCCTCGAGCGCCTCGACCGGGCCGCGGAGCTCATCGACGGCAACGTCAGCCCGGAACTCGCGATCGACGTCCTCCTCGTGACGTGGCCGCGCGGAGCGCGGGCCGCCTGACGTGGCCCGGCTCGTCCGGCTCGAGGCCACGGTCCTCGGGCGCGTCCAGGGCGTCGGCTTCCGCTACTTCGTCCTGCGCGAAGCCGACCGGCTCGACCTCACGGGCTGGGTCGCGAATGAGCACGACGGCTCCGTGCGGACCGTCGCCGAGGGCGCCGAGCCGGGCCTCGACGAGTTCGAGGCGGCGCTCAGGAGCGGTCCGCCCGGTGCGTGGGTCGACGAGGTCCGCGTCGTCCGGATGCCGGCCGGCGGCACGTTCCGCGACTTCTCCGTCCGCTCTGCAGGCCATCGCGGCGACTGATCGTGCGGCCGCCGGCCGCAAGGCGGCTCGGGGGGCGGTGCGGCCGGGCAATCGGTCGATCGGATGACCCGAAAGCGGACCATCGGCGGAGCGGACGCGAACGGTTCGGCTATTCCCCGGCGATCCCGGTTGACGCACGGTTGACCGTGATGGAAACCCGGACTGCGGAGACGCCCGCAACCCACGCCCCGGATCCGGCCGCGACACCGGCCGAGGAGCTCCCCGGCCTGTACCGGGCGATCCTCGAGCGCGTCGCCGAGCTGGAGCAGCGCGGCGAGCGATCCGAGGCCGCCCAGATCCGGATGAGTGCGACCGCCGCCTACTCCGCGGCCTGGGACGAAAGCGGGCGCAGCCGCCTCCTCTCGCTTGTCCACCGGGCCGACCGGGCGATCGACGGCACGAGCCGCCCGCGCGGCTTCGCCCTTCGGCGGAGGTCCCTCCCGGCGCGTTAGGCTTGCGGGCGTGGAGCCCGTACCGCCGTCCGCGCCCGACCTGGCGACCGTCGGCGGTGCGATCGACCAGGCCACGGCCACGATCGAAGCGCTGGCGTCCCTCGGCGAGGACGTCGAGGACGAGTGGCAATACGTCCAGGATCTCTCCGAGGCCTGGCTGGACCGCCTCCACGAGGTCGCCGAGGCGCGTGGCGCCGAGGCGCTCGCGCCGGCCGTCGGGACGGCCGTCGGGCTGATATCGGCCGAGGCCGGCCGCATCGCCGATCCCCACCGCGCGATCGACTGGCTCTCGACGTATCCCCAGGTCGTCCTGGTCGCGCTCGGCGAGCGACCGTGAGGTTCCAGGACGCGGCGCCGGATGCGCGGGCGATCGTCTACGCCGGAATCCAGGCGGACCCGCTCGTCGCCCGGGCCGCCACGCTCCTCGCCGAGGCGTCGTACGAAGAGCGCCTGCTGGCCCGCGCGGTGATGAACGGCGAATCGGCCGATGCCGAGTCGTGGCGGGCGATGTTTCCCTCGCTCTTCGGTCCGGGCGCCGACGATCCAGCGCGCGGGCGGGCGGAGGCGATCCTGGCTGCCTCGCTCGCGGTCGCCGACCGCGGCGAGCAGGCGCGCAGCCAGTACCGCGGGGCCATCGTCGAGGCCGTGACCGAACTGCTGCTGCGGCGGCGCGTCGGCGGTTCGGCCGCCGGCGTCGTCAGGCGCGAGCGGCGGATCCTCTTCGACGGCGTCCGAGCCGAGATCCACCCGTACGACGTCACCGTCGAGCTGCCCGGTGCCGGGCTCGCCGTCGACTGCAAGTGGGGTGCGCGCGGCATCTCGGCGGACGTCCTCCATCAGCTCGACGACGCCCGGGCCCATGCGGCCGACGAGGACGAGGCGCTCGAGCCGGTGCTCGTCGTGTACGACGCCGCCCGGTCCTGCGACGTCCGGCTCGAGCGCCAGACGGCGCCGTGGGCGGGAACGCGGATCGTGACCCTGGAAACGCTCGACGAGCTGGCAGCCGGTTGATGACGGCGACCCGCTCGACCGGTCCGGACCCGAAGGTCCTCGACGCCGACTACCGCGTCCGCTTCGACGAGGCCGGCCCCGACGGGCACCTTCGGACCTCCGGCTTCCTGCGGTATGCCCAGGACATCGCGTGGCTCCATTCGACAGCGCTCGGCTTCGACCGCGACTGGTACCGCGAGCGGGGCCTGACGTGGCTGGTCCGCGCGGCCGAGCTCGAGGTGCTCGGGCCGGTGCCGATGGGGGCGACGGTCCACGCTCGGACCATCGTCGTCGCGCAGCGCCGGGTCGTCGCCCGGCGCCGCGGCGAGTTCCGCCTCGCCGACGGGACGCCGGCCGCCTGGATCACCACCGACTGGGTGATGATCGACGCGAGCGGCCGCCTGACCCGGATCCCCGCCGTCGTCACCGAAATCTTCCAGATCCCGGAGTCGATGGACCCGCTCGCCCGGGTGGCGCTGCCGCCCACCCCCGCCGGCGCCGCGGAGCGGTCGTTCGCGGTCCGGCCCCAGGAGCTCGACCCGATGGACCACGTGAACAACGCCGTCTACGTCGACTGGCTCGAGGCGGCGATCCGGGACTGCGACGGGGCCGAGGGAGCGGCGGTCCTCGAGGCCGTTCCCCGTCGCTACCGGCTCGAGTACGCGGCCGCCGCCGACGCCGGCGCGGTTCTCGGGGAGGCGGTCTGGCGGGACGGCGGGCGGTGGTCGTACCGGGTCACGATGGGCGGCGGGGGCGACGCCTTCCGGGCGATCGTCGAAGCCGGCGGAGGTGACCGATGACGCGGCTGGTCTTCCGGGGTGGGCGGGTCTTCGACGGGACCGGGGCGGACCCGGCTGCGGCCGACGTCGCGATCGATGACGGCCGAATCGTCGACGTCGGGAGCGACCTCGACGGCGACGAACTGATCGACGTCGCCGGCCGGACGATCCTGCCCGGGCTGTTCGATTGCCATACCCACGTCTGCGTCAGCCACGTCGATCTCTGGAAGATCGCCCAGCGGCCGTTCTCGTACGAGTTCTACGAGGCGCAGCGGAACCTGGCGGCGACGCTCAGGATCGGGATCACGACGGTCCGCGACGCGGGAGGCGCGGACCTCGGGATCAAGGAGGCGGTCGAGGACGGACTGATCCCCGGCCCCCGCCTCCAGATCTCGATCATCATGCTGACCCAGACCGGCGGCCACGGCGACAACTGGTACCCGTCGGGCGCGAACGTGCCGTTCTTCGCCTCGCACCCGGGCCGGCCGAGCGGCCTCGTCGACGGCCCAGACGAGGTC
>DASTEU010000136.1:0-12101 GCA_035709325.1 Candidatus Limnocylindrales bacterium
GTAGGACAGCGGACTTTGGATCCGTGAACCGAGGTTCGAATCCTCGAGGGGCAGCCACACGGGGCGACGTGGTGAAGTGGTTCAACACGGAGGTCTGCAAAACCTCTATTCACCGGTTCGAATCCGGTCGTCGCCTCCACAGCAATGATCGAGCCCGCCGAGTGAACGGCGGGCTCTTTGTAGCGACAGCCCGATCGTTCAGGTCCGCGCGCGTCGGCTCAGCTGTGGTCCTCCAACGTCTCGCTCTCGCCGCTGTCGAATTCGGCCACGCTGAGGACGCGGTCGGCCCAGTGGTCGTGCATCCACGCGAGGTGGTCCCAGCGCGCCGCCACGATCCGGAGCGTGTCCCAGGCCGGCAGGTGCTGCTGGGGGAACGTCGCCATCTTCTCGGGGGCGATCTCGTAGACGTGCTCGAACCGCATGACGACGTCGTCATTGACGCGTTGCGGGTCGGGCGGGCGCTGCTGGCCGAGGCGGAAGAAGATCACGATCGCACCTCCTCGTCGGCATACGCCCGGTCCAGCTCGTACTTGCCCGGGTTCATGATGTTGTTCGGGTCGAGGGCCCGCTTGATCTTGAGCATGACGTCGAAGCCGCCGCCCATCTCCTCGGGCACGAGATCGACCTCGCCGGCGCGAGTCGCCCCGTGGCAGGCCGTGATCGAACCCTCGTACTTCAGCGACACCGCGGCGATGTCCTTCTTGGCCTGGACCCAGCCCGCCCAGTTCTCGTCGTTGAGACGCTGCTCCCAGATCCCGATGTCGATCTCGACCAGGTAGTCGCCCCACGTCTTGTAGGCGCCGTTCGTGTAGAAGAACATCCCCCAGTCGTCGAACACGCCGTGACGCTCGATGATCGCGTCGGCGATTGCGTGCCACTCCTTCATCACCTGGGGTAGCTTGCTGTAGTTGATCGCGGCGTCCTCGCAGTGCCAGCTCATCGGCACGACCTGACCGTTGCGGAGGCGACCGTGGAGCGGCGTGGCGTAGCGATCGTGGCGCGTCGCCCAGTCGCCCTGCGAGACCTCGTCGCCGAGGTACCGCCCGCCGCTCTCCTTGCCGATGCGGAACAGGCGCTTCGCGGCCGGCACGACCTCGTCCTCGGCCCCGTACATCGCCGTCGCGACGACGGCCTTGACCGACTCGGGTTGGGGGATGTACGCCTCGTCGTCGCGGCGGAGGTAGCGCAGCTTGTATTCGTCGAACAGCACGACGCCGGCAAGCGTCGCGAGGCCCGACTTCGTCAGCGCGCCGACCGACCGGTAGGCCGTGTCGAAGTCCGGGTAGGCGAAAAAGGCCGCGAACTCGACCTCCGGGCGGGGCACGAGCTCGAGGGTCGCCTCGGTGACGATGCCGAGCGTGCCCTGGTGGCCCATCAGCAGGTGCTTGAGCTGGAATCCGGTCGAGCTCTTGCGGATCTTCCGGCCGCCGCCGTCGCCGACCTCGATGATTTCGCCGGTCGGCAGCACGATCTGGAAGCTGATCACGAGGTCGCGGGTATGGCCGTAGCGGCCGCCGATGAGCGACCAGCCGCTCGTCCCGATCCGCCCGCCGACGAGCGAGCATGGATACGAGGCCGGGTCGTCGGGAAACATGACACCGTGCTTGCGGAGCGCCTCATTGAGCTTCAGCATGTTGATCCCGGGACCGACCGTCACGGTTCGATCCACGAGATCGATCTCCTTGATCTGGTTCATCCGCTTGACGTCGACGACGATCCCCCGTCGGAGCGGAACCGCGCCGTCGTTCAGGCCGGTACCGCCGGCGCGGGGCACGACCGGGATCCGGTGGCGGTTCGCGAGCTGGACGACGGCCGATACCTGCTCGGCGGTCGTCGGTAACACGACGAGGTCCGGAACGAGTTCGCTCCAGCGGTGGACGGGGAACGGAGCCGGGACGCGGGTCCGGTTGAATCGCGCCGTCTTGGAGGTGAGGACGCCCTCCTCGCCGAGGATCGCCCGCAGCTCGTCGAGGACCGGATCGGACAGGGCGACGGCGGTCATGACCGCACCCCCTGGCCGTCGAAGCCGGCCGCCTGGGCGACGAGCTCCATGAGGTCCATGACGGCGAGCGGGGTCTCGAGCTGGGCGCCCTGCTGCGACAGCGGCCGCTCCGACCAGACGCAGCCGCTGATGAGGGTGTCGACCTCGAGCTCGGCTGCCTTCGTGACCCGCCGCCGGGAGATCTCAGCCGCGATCTCGGGCCGGGCGATGCCGAACCCGCCACCGGCGCCGGAGCAGTACGACCACTGCGTGACCCGGTCCACGTCCTTGAACGTCAGTCCGGGGATCGACCGGATGATCTGGCGCGGCGACTCCCAGATGCCCTTGCGCTTGTTCAGCCGACAGGCGTCGTGGTAGGTGACGACGCGCTCGATCGGCGTGGTGAAGGTGATTCGACCCTCGGCGATGAGCGATGCGACGAGCTCGGTGATGTGGACGATCTCGAAGTCGTAGGCCTCGCCGAAGTACTCGGGGTAGTCCTCGGTGAACGCGATGTAGTCGTGCGGATCGAGGGTAATGATCCGGCGGGCACCCTGCGCCCGCCAGTCGGCGACGTTGTGTTCGGCGAACGCACGGGCCTGCGCGACGTAGCCCATCTCGGCCGCGGGCCCGCCGCAGCACCATTGCTCGCCCATCAGCCCGAACTCCAGCCCGGCCGACTTGAGGACCTGCGCGGTCGACCGCGCGACCGAGGTCCGGAAGAAGGCCGCCTCGCAGTCGACGAACAGGATCGTCTCGCCGCCGGTCGGGATGTCCAGCCCGGCGGACCAGTTCCGGACGTTCTCCTGTGCCACCGGCACGTCGAGAACCGGCTCGCTCTTGTGCTCGAGGGTCGCCTCGACCCAGCGCTTCCACTCGGGCTGTTCGTGACCGGTTTCGACCGCGAGGGCGCGCATCGCCTTGACGAGTTTCACGGTCTGCGTCCGGTGGCGATAGAAGTCGCCGGTGAAGAGCGTGTTCGGGCAGCGCAGCTCGCAGGCGCCGCACTGCGTGCAGTTGACGTAGTCGTCGGCGACGTCGGCAATCGTCAGGTGGCCCTGCGACATGGCCACGACGTTGGCGTGGAACGCCGTCGGGGTGTGGTTCTCGTTGCGCGTGACCTGCATGACGGGGCAGACCTCGCGGCAGAACTTGTGGCCGGAGCTGAAGCAGCCGTACGCGTTGTCGCGCCACTTCTCGACGAAGTCCTGCTGGAGCATCGCGTCACCGGTCGGCTCGTAGGGCGGGGCGGTCATGCGGGCCTCCTCGTGACGGTCAAGGCGAAACCGGCGTGCGCCACCGCTGGTCGGCGCACGCCGGATGGACGTTCGGTTCGGTCAGGCGGGGACGGCCTGCACGGCCGGGACGACCCGCTCGGAGATGAGTCGGAGCTGACCCGGCGTGTCCGGACAGCCCTCGATGTCGCGGCCGGTGAACGCCTTGACGAGGATCGGGTCGACGATCGCGGCCACGATGTGGTTGATGCCGGTCGGCAGGATGTCGCGCTGGAGCTTCGCGACGCACTCCTCGGGTGTGCCGGCGATCGACAGCATCTCGCCGATCTCGGGCGTCGTCAGGTCGAGCGCCTTGGGGACGTCGCCGGCGGCGAACGCGTCGAGGATCGGCTTGATCGCCTCGCCCGACAGGCCGTGGCGCTGGAGCTGCTGCTCCGGCATCGAGGCGAGATAGAACGCGACCATGATCCGGGCCGTCTCCTTGGCGGCCGCGGAGTCCTCGCTGCAGGCGAACACCAGCCAGGCGCCGAGGTCGAGGTCGCGCCAGTTGCGGCCGGCCTTCTCGGCCCCCGCCTTGACGTGCTCCATCATGTACTCGTAGGTCTCGCGCGAGCAGCCGATCGCCTGGTGGACCCCGTCGAACTGTTCGCCGCCGACGAAGAACGAACGTGGTCCGCCCATCGCCCCGAGCTTGATCGGGAGCCGCTCCTGGACCGGCCTGGCCAGCGTCCACAGCCCCGCGTACTTGAAGAAGTCGCCCTCGTGGCTGACCGCGCCGTTGTCGAGCAGCGAGCGCATCACGTTCTTCGCCTCGATCACCCGGGACAACGGCTTCATCCCGGCGATGTCGATGCCATGCTGCGGCAGCAGCGACTGGTTGCCGAAGCTCAGGACACAGTCGGCCCGACCGCCGGACAGGTCGTCGAGCGTGGCGAGCATCTGCACGACGTGTGCGGGATCGCGCATGATCACGTGGGTGACGTTCGGGCCCAGGCGGATCTGTTTCGTCTCGCGGGCGGCGGCCGCGAAGAGGATCCACATGTCCTTCCACCAGGTTTCGTCGACGGAGTACGCGGCGTAATAGCCGAGCTCATCCGCGAGCTTGAGCATCTCGATCGAATCGTCGAGCGGGTAGGCTGGGAGATGCATGTAGCTGAAGCGCACCATGGACCGATCCTCCTCGTGCCGCGACCAGGTGAGGTCACCGAAAATACCACGCGACAACCAGCCCGGATCGGGCCGATCTCGCGGCCCGGGTAGGGTAATTTCCGGCCCGTTCGCCTAACCTCGCCGGCATGGCTCCTCGCCGCGGCCGGCCCCGTCACCCCGACGCACTCACGCCCGCCGAGTGGCGTGTCCTGGACCTGCACCGCCACGGACTGGCGCGCGGCGAGATCGCGGCTCTTCGCCGGACGAGCGTCGACGCGGTCAAATACCACCTCGCGAACATCGCCGGCAAGCTCGGCGTGCCGGCCGGATCGCTTCGCCGATGGCCCGGCGTCCCGGCGACGAGCCCGCTCGCAGCACGGAGGAACGGACAAGTGACCACCGATGCCGGCGCAACCCCCGCCTCGACCGACGATCTTGCCCTCGGCCCGATCGGCCAGGTGTCGCTCTTCGTTCGCGACGTCGCCCGGGCAGAGGCGTTCTACGGGGAGACGCTGGGGCTGCCCCACTTCTTCACGTTCGGCGACCTCGCGTTCTTCGACTGTGGCGGGACGCGCCTCTACCTCCATCGCAAGGACGAGGCCGACTGGCAGCCCGGCTCGATCCTCTACTTCCTGGTCGGCGACATCCATGCCGCCCAGTCGGGGCTCGAGGCGCGCGGCATCCGCTTCACCGGCGCGCCGCACATGATCTACGCCGACGCGGCCTCCGGCGTCGAGGAGTGGATGACGTTCTTCGAGGACGGCGAGGGCAACAAGCTCGCGCTGATGGCCCGCGTGCCGCGGGCGGACTGATCGAGCGCGGCGGGGCTCGCCTCCCGGGCGCCGGAGACGGAGGCTACCCCGTCCCGACCTGCAGGATCCCGTCGACCCGGATGTAGTGGCTGACGAAGCGGTCGCTGTGGACGACCGAGCCGCTCGAGTTGCGGACGGTCCGGTAGACGACGACGTCCATGCCGTTCGCCGGATACTCGATGCGCTTCGACGTCCCGCGCTTGAGCGCCGACGTCTGGACCGTCCTGTCGCCCGCCTTGCGGACGTTGCTGACGGCCGGCTGGGTGAACGTCACCGTCCGGCCCAGAGGCACCGAGTAGATCTCGAACCGGACCCAGTTCGTGCCCGACAGGCCGCGGCTGAGGAGCGGATGGTTCGTGTCGTTGCGGAAGCGCATGTTCTGGCTGATCCGCCCACCGTACTTCGAGACCGTCGCATCGAGCCCGAGCGGGTAGCGGGGGATGTAGTAGGCGTGCTGATCGCGCTCGAGGATCTGGTAGCCGGCCCGGAGCGCGGCGTTGAAGATCGTCGTCGAGGCCGAGCAGATGCCGCCGCCGATCGCCCCGGTCGGGTTCGTCCGCCCGCCCTCGATGATCCCGCCCATCCCGAAGCCCCGGGCAAAGGTGACCGGGCCGACGGTGCCCCAGAAGTCGAAGACGCCGCCCGGCTGGACGACGGTGCCGTTGATGAATCGGGCCGGCAGGCGGATGTTCGCCCCGAAGGCGTTGCTCTCGCTCGGCGAGAAGCGGGTCGTCCAGGCGCCGACGAGGGTCACCTCCTGGGCGACGTCGGCGGCCTCCTCGGCACTGAGCTCCGGCGGCAGGACGGCCAGCACGATCGGCACCGGCGCGTTCGCGGCCACGGTTCCGAGGCCGCGGGCCGTGACGTGGTCGGCGATCGCCTGGGCGGTGGCGGCCACGTCGACCGAGCGGCCGTTGCGGCCGGGCACGAAGCCGAACGCCTTGCCGCTCTTCGACTTCAGGATCAGGGTCTCGTCGGCCGGTCGGGCGACGTCCTTGGTGATCGGCGCGATCGCCGGCTCCAGCAGGGCCGGATCCACCACCGCCACCGGACCGTCCTCGCTCTCCTCGAAGCGGATCGCGGCACGGAGCGTTTCGGTCGAGAAGGTCCACGAGAGGCCGTCCCGGAACGAGATGGGCAGGGGCTTGACCATGCGCTCGGCCCGAGCGACCGCGAGGACGGCGTCGAGCTCGTCGAACTCCGGGGCGACGGTGATGATCGGGGCCTCGACGGGGGCCGTCTGCGCCGTCGCGCCCGCGTCCGCCGTCGATGAGGCGAGGGCTGCCTCGATCGCGGCCACGGATGCGGTGACGTCGAGCGACTTGCCGACCCGCGGGGTCGTCGCTGCCCAACCGGTCGCGGTCGGGACGATGACCGCGTTTCGGGCTTCGACGCGGAGGTCGGCGGCGCGGGCGGCAACCCAGTCGGCGAGGACGGTCGAGTCGACGGTGATTGGGAGATCGACGGCACGACCGTCGCGCCACATCGCCAATCGCTCGGGGAGGTCGACGACGGGCCCACCGACCCGCCCCGCGGCCAGCGCGGCGGCAACGGCGCCGTCCACGTCGATTTGCCGACCCAGGTTCTCGGCGGGAACCGTCACCCGCCGGCCGCCGCTCTCGATCTCGAGGGCGACCGGGTTCACGGGTAGCTCGGCCAGGCGGGCGCGCAGCTCGTCGGCGCTCAGGCCCGAGGCGTCCACGCCGACGATCGAGACGCCCGGCAGCACGCGTTCGGCGTAGATCCGATCGAAGGCGACGGCCCCGATCGCCACGGCGGCCGCGACGACGAGCACGACCAGCAGCGCGAGACCCAGGCGCCGCAGGGCGAGCGGGATGCGCTGCAGTCGTGGAACATGCGGTTCCGTGACGGAGGTGACGGCCATGTAGCCTCGCCGAACGGGCCGGCATCCGGCGAGACGGAGCGTCCGGGTGGCGCCCGCTCGATGCCGAGGTCCGCATGCTGACGCGTGCAGCCCTCGCGCGCAAGTACCGAATGGGGAACTCCGGCCCGTTCCTTCGTCCCGTCGCGCACGGCGGAGCGTGCAGGACGATCGTTCCGACGCGCGCCCGCTACGATGCGGCGGGCCGGAGTGGCGGAACAGGCAGACGCGGCGGACTTAAACTCCGCTGCCCGCAAGGGCTTGCGAGTTCGAATCTCGCCTCCGGCACCAGCCGTTCGAGGGAGCGAGCGTGGACCTCTACCGATCGAAGGCGGCGATCGTCGGGCGGCTACGGCCCCTCGTCTCGTGGCTGGCTGAGCGAGGGATCAGCCCCGACGCCGTGACGCTCGCGGCGATCCCGGTCGGGGTGGCGGCGGCCGCCTGCCTGCTCGTGTCGCCCGCCGTACCGCTTGCCCTCGTCGCGGTGCCGTTCCTCGCGGCCCTCCGCCTCGTCCTCAACCTCCTCGACGGCGCGCTGGCCCGCGAGACCGGCCGCATCCACCCGCGGGGCGAGTTCTACAACGAGGTCGGCGACCGGCTGGCCGACGTCCTGTTCCTCGCTCCGGTCGCGTTCCTGCCGGGGGTGAACGCCGCGGTCGTCCTCCTCGGCGTCTGCCTCTCGCTCGTCGCGAGCCACGCCGGGCTCGCCTCGCGGGCTGCCGGCGGCGAGCGGATCTACCGGGGCATCCTCTCGAAGCCGGGCCGGATGGTCCTCCTCTCGGTCTCCGCCGTCGCGGCGCTCGCGGTGGGTCGCGAGGCGTGGGACGTCTTCGCCATGCTCCTGCTCGGCGGGGCCGTCCTGACGCTCGGCGAGCGGCTCGTCATCGCCGTCCGGAGCCTGGCGTGACGTTGACCGCGAGCGCCCCGGCGATCCTCGTCACCGGGGCGGCGCTCGGGCTCCTCGCGGCGACCGTCTGGGGCCTGTACCGGCGGATTCGGCCGCGGCCCGGGCTCGCGGCCCGAACGGTCCTCGAACGGGCCGCGAGTTACGCCGGCCTCGCCCTCGTGCTGGCCGCAGCGACGCAGGCCGGGCTGCCGGGGATCGCGGTCCTCGTCGGCCTGCTCGGCGCGATCGCCCTCCTCGAGTGGTCGCACCTCATGGACCTGCCGATCCACCACCGGATCGCCGTCCAGGTAGCGAACGCGGTCATCGTCGCCGGAACGGCGCTCCTGGGCACCGCGGCCGCCGAGTGGCTGATCGGCGGGATCGTCCTCGTCGGGATCGCCTGGCCGGTCGTCCGGGCCGACACGGGGCGGGCGCTGCGGGATCTCGGCTCGGCCGCCATCGGGCTCGTCATCATCACGGTCCTGCTCGTTCACGGCGTGGCCCTCGCCGGCGAACGCGGCGCATTCGGCGTGACGCTCTTCGCCGCGCTCGCGGTCGCCTGCGCCGGCTCGGACATCGGCGCGTTCATCGTCGGGCGCCGGTTCGGGCGGACGCCGCTCGCGCCGTCGCTTTCGCCGAACAAGACCCGGGAGGGCGTCGTCGGCAATCTGCTCGGGGCGGCGATCGGCCTCGCCCCGTTCATGGGGCTCCTCAGCCCGGGTTTTCCGCCGACCTCCATGGCCGTCGTGATCGTCCTGGTCGCGGTCGGCTCGCTCTGGGGAGACCTGCTCGAGTCGGCGGTGAAGCGGGAAGCCGGCGTGAAGGACGCGGCTCGGTGGCTCCCGGGCTTCGGCGGGATCCTGGACCGGATCGACTCCCTCCTGCTCGTCGTCCCGCTCGTCTACTGGGCGATGCGGGTCGCCGACGTCGGCCGGTGACCGGGGCCAATCGTGGCGCGGTCGACCGCCTCGACCGCCTCGCCGGACGCCCCGCCGGCTCACTGCTCGTCGCCGCCTGGGCCGCCGGGGAGGCGATCGTCCTGCCGATCGTGCCGGACGTCGGCGCCGCCGCGCTCGTGCTGGCCTCGCCGCGGCGCGTGGGCCGGCTGCTCGTCGCCGCCGTCATCGGGGCCGTCCTCGGCAGCCTCCTGCTCGCCGGGCTCTTCGCCGCAGCTCCGGGTCCCGTGCGGGACCTCGTCCTGGCGGTCCCCGGCGTGAACGACTTCCTCCTCGACGCCGCCCGAACCGATCTCGAACGCGCCGGGGTCCTCGGGTTCGCCCAGGTCGGGCCGGGCCCGCCGTTGAAGGCCTACGCGCTCGAGTGGCTGGCGCTCGGAGGCGACGTTCCCGGACTCGTCGCCGGCACGGTCGTCAACCGGGTCACCCGGATCGGGCCGGTGCTGCTCGCGGCGGCCGTCCTCGGCTGGGCGTTCGGCGACCTGATGCGGCGCCGCCCGGCTACGACCGCGGTCGCCTACGCGGCGTTCTGGATCGCCGTCTACGCCTACACGTTCGGTTGACGCGACATGCCCGCGCGCCGTCCGGCCGCGGTGCCGTCAGCGGCGGAGGAGGCCCCCGAAACGGGACGCCTTCTTCGGCGCCTCGACCGGCGGCACGACGACGCCCTCGCTGCCGAAGACGGTCGACGTCAACTTCGTGAGGCGTTCGGCCGGCGCCGACCGCGGCGCGCCGATCACGAGCGGGACGCCCTCGTTGACGGCCTTGAGATAGAGGAACGGGTCGTACGGCAGCTCGATCGCGACCTTCGTTCCCAGCGCAGTCTCGACGTCGCGCAGGCGGAGGATCTCGCGGGCGAACTGGTTGTTGAGGACGAACGTCGCCTTGGCCGCCACCGAACCCGCCTCGTTGAGGTAGTCGAGCAGGGAGTGGAGCGCCTTGAGCGCGCCGATCTCGGGGCAGACCGGAAAGACGACGCTCTCGGCGCGTTCGAACGCCGTCATCGTCCGCTCGTCCAGCCACGAGCCGGCGTCGATGACGACGGAGTCATAGGCCTCGAGCAGTGTCGTCAGGATGCGCCCGACATGTTCGGCGGTGATCAGCTCGGTGTGCTCCGGGGAAGCCGGGGCGGCCAGCACGTGGAGGCCGCTCTCGTGCCGGGCGGTGTAGGTCCGCAGCAGCTCCGGCTCGCGCATCGCGGCGTCGTCGCGGGCGACGTCGGCCAGGGTCTGGTTGGCCTCGAGGTTCAGGTGGGTCGCCGCCTGCCCGAACTGGAGGTGGAGGTCGACGAGGACGACCCGGTCGGGCTTCTCGCGGGCCGCGACGACGGCGATATTCGTGGCGATCGTCGTCGTGCCGACGCCGCCGCGCGGGCTGTGCACGGCGACCGTCCGGCGCCGCCGGGTGACCGTGATGCCGTCGGCCGAGACGACCGCCGTCATGTCCTTCGAGCGCTGGAAGCGCAGCAGGAGCGCCTCGACCCGGGCCTCGAGCTCGCGGGCGTCGAACGGCTTGACCATCACGTCGTCGGCGCCGGCTTCGAGGAACTGGATCCGCTCCTCGACGCTGTCGGACTGGCCGACGCACAGGACGGGGATCGCGGCGAGTGACGGCGTCGAACGGATCTCGCGGCAGATTTCGACCGCCGACTTCTCGCCCTCGACGACGTCGATGATCGCGAGCTGGTGGTCGGCGACCTTGGCGAATGCCTTGGACGGGTCGGCGAGCGTCGTGACGGTGTAGCCGACGCCGGTCAGGACGCCGGCGATCGATTCGGCCGATGGGGCGTCGGCGCCGATGAGCAGGATGGTGCTGGCGGGCACGGGGCCTCCGCGGGCTTGGATGAGAGGATCGTCTGGACCTGGAGGGTCGTCGAGCGAGAGGATACATCCTGCCCCCGTGACGCTCCGGCTGGAGACGGGTCCCGTGCTACACTCCGCGACGTTTCCTTTCGGCTCCGCGCCGACGACCGTCGTCAGCGGGGCAGATCCCATTGGAAGGAGTGTTCCTGGCGCATGCGCCGATACGAATTGATGCTCGTCCTGCGGCCCGACGTCGCGGACGACCTCACCCAGGCGGTCGTCGACCGCATCACCCGCCAGATCTCGACCGGCGGCGGCCAGATCGTGAAGGTCGCCCCGTGGGGCCGACGGCGCCTGGCCTACCAGATCGACCGGTACCGTGAAGGCTCGTACCACATCATCCTCTTCGAGGCTCCAGCCGCGGTCATCGGCGAGGTCGAGCGCGGTCTGCTCATCACCGAGGAAGTGCTCCGCCACCTCGTCACCCGCGTGGAGCGCCCGGTCCGGGCGGCCCGCCACGAGGGTGCCGACGAGGAATCCACCGACGAGTCCGACCTGCCGTCGGGCGAGGACGAGGAGGAGTTCGACGACACCGAACGGATCGACGAATCCGAGAGTGAGGCGGCTCCGGCCGCCATCGACTGAGGCGACGAGATGGCTCTCTGCAAGGTCATGATCATCGGCAACCTCGGCGCAGATCCGGAGATGCGGTACACGCCGAACGGCCGGCCCGTGACCCAGTTCAACGTCGCGGTCAACCAGAGCACGAAGAACCAGCAGACCGGCGAGTGGGTCGAGGCGACCGACTGGTTCCGGATCAGCGTCTGGGGCGATCGCGCCGAGCGGGCCGCCGAGAACCTCCGCAAGGGCAACCGGGTCTTCGTCGAGGGTCGCTTCAAGACCCGCGAGTTCGAGGGCCGCGACGGCCAGAAGCGGACCTCGCTCGAGATCACCGCCGACAGCCTCGTCAACCTCGAGAAGCGTCCCCGCGACGACGCCGAGGGCCAGTTCGCGGCCCCCGCCGCGAGCGGCGCCCCGGCCCCGAGCGGCGCCCCGGCCGGGGGATCGTCGGGTGGAGGCGGCTCATCACGCGGCGGCTTCGACGACGGCGACCTCGACGACCTGCCCTTCTGACCGCACGACACCCGAACCGATACCCGAACCGAACGCGCCGGGACCGCGAGCCCCGGCGCCACGAGGAGACCGCACCCGATGCCACCCGCCCGATCGAAGAAGCGAGACGACTACTACCGCGATCGCCGCCGCCGCAAGGTGTGCGCGTTCTGCGCCGACAAGACGGTCCAGATCGACTACAAGGAAGTGAACCGTCTCCGACGCTACCTGTCGGAGCGGGCGAAGATCGAGCCGCGCCGCAAGACCGGCACCTGCGCCGCTCAC
>DASTEU010000137.1:0-3432 GCA_035709325.1 Candidatus Limnocylindrales bacterium
GGATCGCCCCCATGACCGAGAGCGCGTGGAAGTCGTCGATCCGGCGCGGCGCGCCGGTATGGCCGATCCGGATCTCGGTCTGGACCGCCCCGGGCCGATGCAGGACGCGGACGAAGCGCTCGCGAACCGCGCCGGCGTCGACGATCCGGCCCGACGTGCCCGCCCCGACCGCCGGACCCCAGTCGCCGAGCAGCCGCGTCGCGATCGACTCGACGTCGATCCCGGCGAGATCGCCACCGATCACGAGGGCCGACCGGGCCGGGTCGAGGCCGCGCTCATAGGACGCGCGGAGGCGAGCCGGCGTCAGGCCCTCGACGGTTTCGCGGCGGCCGCCCGAAGGCCGGTGATATGGCGAGGCGGCTTCGTAGATCGTCTCGGCGAACGCCTCGTCGGCCCGGCGGCGGGGATCGGCCCGGGCCTGGAGCAGGTCATTGAGGCGCTCGTCGCGAAGCCGCTCCACCTCGCTCTCGGGGAACGTCGGCCGGAGGGCCATTTCGGCAAGCAGCTCGAGGGCCGGCTCGAGGCGGGCGGCCGGAACGTCGACGCTGACGCTCATCGCGTCCCACCCGGCCTCGGCGTGGAGCGACGCGCCGAGGCGCTCGCTCGCCTCGATCAGGGCGATCGCGTCGTAGCGCGCGGTGCCTTCGGACAGCGCCCGGGCGGCGAGGACCGTCGCGCCGCCGTGGGCTGGGGGTTCGTCGGCGGCGCCGTTCCGGAGGACGAGCGACGCGCTCACGAGCGGGCGCCCCGGCAGGTTCGCCATGATCAGGCGGAGGCCGTTCGGCAGCTGGCGGCGCTCGACCGCCGGGAACTCGTACGGTCGCGGCGTTCCCGGCGTCGGGCGGACCGCGATCACCGTGTCCTGGCCGCTCATGCGGCGGCCTCCTCGGCCCGGGCGTCGTCGAGCACGGCCGAATCGGCCGGCGGCCGCTCGGGGACGTACGTCAGGACGACCCGATTGTCGGGTCGGAAGACCGCGGCCGCGGCAGATCGGATGTCGTCGGCCGTGACCGCCAGATAGCGTCCGAGCATCCGGTTGATCAGGTCGGGGTCGTCGAAGAGCGTCGCGTACATCGAGAGCCGATCGGCGCGCTCCTCGACTCGGCCCAACGCGCCGAGCTCGTCGCTCTCGATGAGCGCCCGGGCCCGCTCGAGCTCATCGTCCGATACGGCATCGCGCCCGATTCGTTCGAGTTCCTCGTGGATCGCCCCCTCGACGCGCGACGGCTGGACCCCGGGCCGGACGGTCGCCCAGCCGGCGGCGATCGAGGCGCCGCCGACGAACCCGAGCGAGAAGAGCGCGACGTCCTGGGCGATCCGCTCGTCGCGGACGAGGCGGCGGTGGAGCCGACTGCCCTTGCCGCCGGCGAGGACCTGGGCCGCGATGTCGAGTGCGTCGAGTCGGGGGTCGCCGAACACCGGCGCCCGGAAGGCCACGTAGACCCGCGGCAACGGGACGCGGTCGGGAACGACCTCCCGGCGCTCATCGCCGAGGACCGGGGGCAGCGACAGGTCGCCCAGGGCCGGAATCGCCGGGTTCGCCGGGATCCCCCCGAAGTAACGCTCGACCCAGCCCCGGGCCGCGTCCGCGTCGACGTCGCCGACGATCGAGAGGACCGCGTTGTTCGGCGCGTAGTAGGTCCGGAAGAACTCGCTGACGTCCTCGATCGAGGCCGCGTCGAGGTCCTCCATCGAGCCGATCGTCGTGTGGTGATAGGGATGCTCGGGCGGGAAGAGGTGCGCCTGGAGCTTCTCGTTCCACGAGCCGTAGGGCCGGTTGTCGTAGGACCAGCGCTTCTCGTTCTTGACGACCTCGCGCTGGTTGTCGAGGTTCTCCTGGCTGAGCGCGTCGAGGAGCGTCCCCATCCGGTCGGCCTCGAGCCAGAGGGCCAGCTCGAGCTGATGCGAGGGGACCGTCTCGAAGTAGTTCGTGCGATCCAGCCAGGTCGTCCCGTTCATCGTGCCGCCGGCCGCCTGGATAAGAGCGATGTGTTCGGCCTTCGCCACGTTCCGCGAACCCTGGAACATCACGTGTTCGAAGAGATGGGCGAAGCCGGTCTTGCCGGGGACCTCGTGTTTGGAGCCGACGTCGTACCAGAGGTTGACCGCGACAACGGGCGCCAGGTGGTCCTCGGCGATGATCAGCCGAAGCCCGTTGGGCAGGCGCTCGTCGGTGAACGACACGGTCGGGATCGGCATGCGTCGATGGCTCCTCAGTCGAATCCGGGATCGAGCCAGATTGTAGGCGACCGGCCGGCGCTACCCGCCGGCGCGCTCCGCCGCTTGAGGCACGTCGGCTCTTGACATCGCCGAGAGCCGCAGGTTAGATTTCCATCTAACATTCGTTAGGAGCACTACACAGACCCAATGGCAGCCCGGCCCGCCTCCCGCGCCGTTCCGCGGTCCGCCGACGTGCCGGCGCGGGCACCCGTCCGCGACCTCACCCGGGGCGCGACGTCGTTCAGGATCGACTGGGACGTCCGGCCGGCCTACGACTTCGTGTTCAGCCTGTCGGAGGACGCCGGCGCCACCGAGGACCTGCCGGCGGAGGATCGGGCATGGCTGACCTCCGCGAAGGCTGCGATGCCGGCGGATCTTCGCGACTCGGCGATGCAGGTCTTCGCGTCCGAGATGTGCATCAACTCGGCGGTCCTGGTCGTGGATCGTCCCGAGGTTCGGACGTCGGCGGACCTCGTGGCCGCGATGGCGAGCGCCACGCCTGCGGAGATCATCCGGGGCATCTTCGAGTACAGCCCGCGCGAACCGGAGGTCGCCGCCCTCATCGATCGGGCCCTCACCGGCGACGAGGACGCGATCACGGCGCTCGGCGAGAGCATCGGCGAACACAAGAAGGAAGGTCGCCTCCAGGTCCTCCGGGATCCCGACGCCTCGCTCAGGACGATCGTCGACGTCCTCGCCGCGTGGGCCGAGATCTTCGGCCGGATCGAGCCCCGGGTCACCGAGATCATCGAGCGGGACTACGACAGCCGTGCGGCCGATCGAGCGTCGCTGGCCCCGGTCGATCTCATCGAACGGACGACCGGCGGCATCCGCTGGCTGCCCGAGGCCGGCGTCCGACGGGTCATCCTCGCCCCGTCGTACTTCTCGCGCCCGTACAACTTCCTCATGTCGGCCGGTGACTGGCGGCTGTTCGGCTACCCGGTCGCGGACACGGCCATCGAGCCGAGGGATCCGCTCGCCGCCCCGCAGGCCGTCGTCCGCCTCCACCGGGCGCTCGGCGACGAGACCCGGCTGCGGATCCTCAAGCTGCTCGCCGCGCGCGATCTCTACCTCACCGAGATCGCCCAGCAGCTCGATCTCTCGAAGCCCACGATCAAGCATCACCTTGCCCTGCTCCGGGCAGCCGGCCTCGTGACGATCACCGAGTCGGGGACGGTCATCTACTACTCCCTCCGGCGCAACCGTCTCGAC